>JACSSB010000241.1 GCA_014879435.1 Phycisphaerales bacterium | reverse complement strand
AAGTAAATTACACGAAACGTGCGACTAAAATTACACGTATTCGCATTTTGGTTAAATTTTAACCGCTTTGATTTGGCTATTTTTTGATCGATTTTGCCGATTACAGCCCACCACTTGCGGCAAAGTTATCCACAGGCTTGGGGCTATTCTGCTTGATTTCCGGCAGGCACGAAGTTCGTGATCAGCAATTCCTGGGCCTTGGGGCGGCTGTCTCGCGAGCATGAGTACCGACAGGATACCTGCTGAATTTCAAACGCTGAGAACAGCGCACGCACTTCAGGGATATCGTTCAAGCTCAGTATAAACCGGCCTTTGATGCCGCCAAGCTGCTCGGCTAAGCGCGAGAAATCTTGCTGAGTAAACAATTCCTTCCCGTAATAGTCCTCGCAACCCCAGTACGGTGGATCGATGTAGAAGAAGGTTCCTGGACGATCATAACGAGTGATGAGGTCTTGATACGGCAGATTTTCCACATAGACTTGCGACAATCGAAGATGAGCCGCCGATAGCTCCTCTTCAATCCGCAGCAGATTCAGTCGAGGCTGCCGCGTTGGCGAGGGGGCAAATGTCGGCGATACGATGCGACCACCAAAGCACAGCTTCTGCAAATAATAGAACCGCACCGATCGCTGAATGTCTGTCAACGTATCCGGTGCAACCCGATTCCACCGCTCGAATTCGTCACGACTGATCAGCGCCCACTTGAAGTAGCGGATGAACTCCTCAAGATGATGCTGGATCACACGATACAGCGTCACGACCTCTCGATTGAGATCGTTGATCACCTCAACATCCGACTGCGGCTTGCGGAACAAAACCCATGCCGCGCCAGCAAAAGGCTCTACATAACAGTCATGTGCGGGGATAAGCGGCACAATATGCCGTGAGAGCTGCCATTTCCCACCCATCCAGCCAGATAAAGGGCTTTTGAGTTGCATCACACATCCCCTTAAAACGCTGCTGATGCCTGCACCAGCGACACGGGCGGTACTACCCCCGCTGGGGCTTCTGCGGTCACGGTCACCCCGCCACGGCCATAGCCGGGATCAACATCCGTCACCACGTACTCGCCGCTCACTGGGAAGCTTGGATGCTGGATGCCGATCCACACGCCGGGCTGAAGATCCCGAGACGTTGGACCGGTCTCGAATCGCCCGATCCATCGCGGCCGCGCACGCCACTGCAACCACTTCGTCGCTACTGCCAGCGCTTGTCGCGCATCCTTCACCCACGGAAGATCCAATGTTGCCTCGCGTGCGCCGTGGATTTTTGCCGCAGCTGGCGCTTCCGCGATGAGGCTTTGCGCGGCTTGTCCTGCTGCGTAATCCCAGTCAAACGGCACAGTCAGGCGCGTGACTAGCTCATCCAGCGCGCACTCGGCAGACCAGGACGCAATATCGAGCGGGCCTAGATTCGCCCAGACCGGGGCATCCGGCGACGGCGGGAACGCGGTGGCGAAACCCGGAAGCCCCGCGCTCCAGACCGCCCCCACCTGATTAAGCACGAACGCGAGTGCTGCACGAGTCGTCATCCGCGTGTCCAATGCGCCGCCAAGCGTAAGCTCTTGATTCGCACACAAAATACGAAAATCCTGGAGGTCTGAACGCGGGTAAATGTCCGCAATAATGTCCGCAGGATTCCCGCTCAACCCGCGCACTGTCGCTGCCAGCGTGCCACTTGGCGCGCTCGATACCTGGAGGAACGCGCAGCCGTGGCCGGTCATGTCGAAGCCGTTTTGCCATGTCCATCCCGGCAGCGATTTTCCATCCAGCGTGACCGCATCGACGCCAGCTAGCGCATGATCGGCGAGCACGTACTGCGTGCCTGCCGTGTTGTACCGGATCGGACTGACGCGAGCACGCCCGTACACTCGCGGGATGATTTCGATAGAGCCGTACCCAGGCCACACCGAGGTAGTGCGTAGTGGGATGAGGTCAGAAAGTGGCCGCGTCATCCTTCGATCCTCAATTCGATGCCGCTGGCATTCGCTTGCACACCAGCGAGAAACCCGGCCATCAATAATCGTCCGTCATGATAGACGCGACAGGATAAGCCCAGCGGCGGCACTTGCAGCCAGCCCGGTTCCAGGTCTGACCGGACAGCGGTGACGGTGAGATTCGCGGCTTCGCCCCACAATGGTCGATGCCAACCACTCACGGCATGGCCGAGGACAGTGATGGGCAGATCGCCACCGAAGTCGATGCTGATGCCCATCGGCGGGCGGTAACCCACTGCGGTGATGCCGATGCCTAGATCGAGCGATACTGATCCTCCGGGCGCCGCATCACCCACGCCGTAGCCATCAAGCCCCAGGCCGATGACGGCGTACCCTGTAGGGGCAATCCCAGTTCTGGCTTCAACATCGATCCCCAGCCCGATCTCAGCCGAGCCGAGCGCCTGGCGCTCACCGACTGCCGCGCCGTCTAGACCAAGCCCGATAACGGCGTGGCCGCGTGGCGGGCCACCAGCCACTGCTGTGATGTCTAGCCCTAGGCCGATGACAGCGTGCCCTCGCGGCACCGATGTGAGGCCGAACCACTTGCCCCAAACTGCCGTCGCGGCTGAATCTGGCGTAGTCCCGATCACATAGCCGGGATAGCCGGACCGACTGGCGACAAACTGCGCGCCCCAGCCAGGGAGTGTCAGCCCCGCGATGTCAGCCATGGCTCATCACGAGATGGCCCTGGATCGTGCTGGCCGTCGTGGCTGCAGGCACGAAAACCAGAAATGGCACAGCCCCAGAGGGGATCTTCGGAAGCCCGCCGGTCACCGCGTCGATGCTGTTCCCAGCCCCGCCGAACGGCAGATCGAGACGAGCAAGGACGCGGTATGCGACGAGATGCAATACGCCAGTGCTCATGGCAGCAGAAAGCTGAAATGTCTGCACAGACCGCACGCCGACATCACCGGACTGAAGCCCAATGGGAAAGAATGACCCCGGTTCTGCATTCGCAACGAGTGATATCGTATTCGCAGCAGATCGGCCAGATACACCCGCAGCATTCGTGTATCCGAGAGTGACCGTGGGCAGTTGCGAATAAGTTTTCGTCGCGCCGATCTCCAGCGCGATATACACGCATTTCCCATTCGTCGTTCCATCAATATCCCGCGCTGGCCACTCTACGGAGTTGACGGTTTGTGCGGTCACCACGCTTCGAGACAATCCGCTGTTCTGCCAGAGCCGGTCGCACAGCCAGAGTTGACCAGCGACTGTCGCAGTCGCCGAAAGTCGCGCAAGATACGCGCTTTGCCCGCCGCTTGGGGTCGGGAGCTGGAGCTGTCCACTCATCGCGGTGAGCGCCTCTCCAGCTACTCCAGCGCTCGGTGCCGCAGCAGCGCCAGGGATGCCCGCTTGATACACCAGTGACATCGGGACACCGACACTCATCGTCGGCGTTGGCGCCTTTATGAATTCTACCGCTGGCTGCATTCCAGCGATCAGGGCGTCCAGCGTAGCGATAGCCATGAGCTACTCACTCCTTATATATAGGTCAGATCAGGCCAAATCGACGAGGGAGAGTACGGTATCGGTCGTGACCCGATACTGCCCAGACGCATTCGCCGACATGTCGCCGACGACCGGCTTTGCGCTGCGAAATGTCGAGCCTGTCCAAAAGCCGAGGTAGGTCACCGGCTGGTTCGCGGGCGTGCTGAAATCCACGTCTGCGCTCATCGCCCGTGCGCCATTCGCCGCCGCCGCGAATGCGATGCTCTTTCTTGTGTAGCCGCCACCGGCCACTTCATTTGCTGTACCGGTTGCGCCTGGATCACCCGAATGCAAGCTGAGCGTGTCAATGTCGCTGGCGTTTAGAAGCAGGTTTTTGAAAGCTACAGTTGTTGCCATGCTGGCCTCGTAAAAGTCATACGGAAACGGCAGACAGCGGGAGCGTGAGGCTCATCTGTCGCGTGGTCTCATCTTGAAATCGGTATTCGTCAGTGATTTCGAGTGAATCGGTTGCAATGCGGACCAGCGCTGCGTCTTGCGTGTCGCTGAGATTCGGCACGACTACCACCGGCAGATCGCCCTTGGATTTCACGTCGTCCATGAGCGCCAGCAGCGAAGTCAGGTCGGCGGGCAGAAACCAGTCGTCCCACCCAAGCTCACCGTCTCTACCCGCGCCCAGATAGGTGCCAGCCGGGTTAATCCCGTCGCTGCGCTCTAGCGCGTAGACTCTCCGCAGCACGCACCGGTTGGCCGAGTTTTCGGCAGCCCACGGCACGCCCGCGTACACCCAGCCGATACTCATGCCGATCGCGCCTGTGATGACGAGCCGAATGGCCCGCGCATCCGGGATTGGCGGATCAATGAACGACAGGAGCGGGCCATGGGAGACCGGAAGAAGGATCGCTGCGAGCAGCGCATTAGCCGCGCCCAGCACTTCGACCGTGACGACAGCAGACGCCGTGAGCGTATGCCGCAGCACGCCCACGGCCTCGATTGCCTGATCAGAGCCGAAGTCAAACCGGAGCGTCGCCCAATCGCTCGACCACTGCCACGCGGAATCGTCAGCACTGAGCGCGTGCAGCGGGCTATAGGGCTGGCGCACGCGAAAGCGGTGTACATCGCCAGCGACAAAGCTGGGCGCAGCGCCCTCGGTGAACACCGCTTCCAATCCGTCAGCCAATGCCGCGCTCGCGGCCAAGGGGAGATCAGTGCTCCAGTCGTCGTCGTCTTTCCGCCACCGCCAGCGTCCACCCGCTTCGACGGAAAAACGGAAGACATCGCCGAGCGCGAACGGGATGCCGCCTCGCTTGATGCCAAATGCGATGCCGCTGGCGGCATACCATGGTTCGCTCAGCGTCAGCGCATAATCAGGGAGCACGCCAGCCGCCGACCCGGTGACCGCCCAGGTCAGCGTATCGGTGCCTGCGCGGCCACCGGCTAGCGCCAGCGGTGCTGCGCCTGCGATGACAATCTGTACCGCAGTACCGACGGCGTAGCCCACGCCGTCTTGGCCGATAACGATAGTGACGCTATCGCCTTCTTCCAGCCGCCCTGTGCACCCCGTCACCAGAGCGAATGCAAACTCTTGTGTCGAGACAGGGGTGCCATCTGCCGACTTGCGGCACGAGTGATAAGTGACATTCGTGAAAAGTGGCAGGTAATTCGATCCCTCAAACTCCCACCAGTATTTATCGCCAGGGTCCGGCCAGACCATCGATCCTAATGATCCGGCCTCAAATTTTCCCGGCTCGATCCCCGCTTCAATGAGCACCACATCACAGCGCGAACGATAGCGTTCCAAGAATGCAGGCTGGTATGTGACTTGTTCGGTCGGGCCGCCGATCTTGAACACCGTGTCGAGTTCGTTTTGAGTCGTGAGCCACAGCGTATCCCAAGAATCTCGCGCATCCGAAACGAGATAAATCTTGTGGAGACACTGCGCCAAAATACCTAAAACGGAATCAATGAAAGTGAGGTCAGCCCCGCTCAAGCTGAAGGTTTGGGCTTGATAGTGGGACACGAGCTGCCACGTCACCGCGCCGTCTTGCAGTACATCCGCAGTACCCCAAGGCGGCTCGACTTGCCCGGTGGTCGCGGTGCCGGTTGCGACGTAGTAGTAGTTTTGTCCAGCAGGTTGGTAGTAGCTGTTAGCCGCTACGCTCTTGCCCGCTGTCCATACATTGCCCGTTGGGCCGGTGTCCTGCTTGGTCCAGACCACCGTGCCGTCAGTAACGGGACTGGCCTTGAATGCCCAGGCATAGAATGGGTCGGTCGTGGCCCCTGATTTGCCGGAACTGCCGCAACTAAAGTAGTTCCCGCCAACCGTGACGTAATCCGTGCTTGTTGGGCTGGTGCTATTGACGGTATAGATGGTATTAGGGGCCCATGCCCCACGGTTTACCAGTGTGCCGCCATACCCCCAGGTTGAAGGCGCGTTTGTACCTTGAGCGCCCCAGAACACCGACCCGTCCCACAGGGTTCCAGAAGATCTGATGGTCCCAGTGTAAAACGGTGACGCGGCGGAACTAGATGAAGTCCCCGCCGTAGTCACTTTCCACCACTGCTGCGCGCCAGACACTGGCAGCGTGACCAGTTGCCAATCATTCAGTACATACGCGGTGCTTGGTGCGCGCTCGACGATTGCGTTGAAAGCTGCTTGTGGCGTCGCGCTCATCGTTACGGACCAGCCTTCGCTGGCGTGGAAATCGCGCCAGCGGTTTGCGTCCGCGTCGGCGTGGAAATACGCGACGCGATCCGTTTCACCGGGCTTTATGGCTGTGCCGCGATAGCGTGGGGCGATAGTAGATGGCGTGGGAAAGATGGCGCTGTTGTCTACCGCGAACTCCTTGCGGTATTCGTATAGCGCCTGGAGTCGAGCCTTTAGCTCCGGGTCTAATGTCGCCACATCATTGCTCTCCAATCCAAGTAGTTCTGGCAAAACCGCGCCGGATGGCAACACATCATCAATACTGCATGCGGAGTCCGGGCGGGCCTTGTACGTCAACGTCAAAGTCTGGGCGACAGCGTGAGCGCCCAGGGTTGCCAGCTTGACCCCCAGCGGCGGCGGCGCTGGATCGCCTTCAGCACGAGACGCATAGCGCACGCTAGCGAGCCGGATCGGTTCCGGCACGCTGCCCGCATCTTTCTCGGGGATCTGGAATCGCACACGGTCGTGATAGGGCACGCCCGTTATCGCCTCGGCAAGCTGCCCCTCGGCGGCACTGGTAACCGTCCAACGTTCTGAGTTGAAACCGCCACCTTCGCAAGACAGCGTGATCGTGTCGTTACCCAGGTCGGTATCGCAGGTCGCTGCGAACCCGCTCAGGCCGCTCGTGCTTTCTACCCACGCATCCGTCCGTAGCGGCAGATCGATAGCCGCTTGGCCGTTCGGCTGGCGGTCATTCGCAATCACGCCCTCTACTGCGAGCAGCGCCGACCCGGCCATGGCGCGGAGCCAGTCATACAGCGTCGTAATGTCCTCGTACACCTCGAACGTTGCGCCGAGAGTGACGGTCACGTCGTAAGTGCCGGTCACCGGTTTCACCGAAGCGCCAGCGGGGATATCCCGAGCTAGTGGTGGCGTGAAGCCATACAGCCAACGGCCATCGGACCAGCGCTTGTAGTGCCGATACACGAGGGATTGATCGTCGCTGAAGACAATGCGCGGCGCGGCAGCGGGGATGATGCCGTCTGCATCTAAGGCCACTGCGCCGAAGTCGAGGCGGGCATTATCGAACTCGCTGGCCCCTTTTGAGAGTTCCATCACTGTCGAGCCGATGGCCGCGCCCAGAGTCAGATCCGGCGTCACCGTCAGCCGGATCGCGTTTCCATCTTCGCCGCCATTCTTGGCTACCAGCACTAGGTCCGCGTAGATCGCAAGTCGGGCCGGTTGTGTGTCAGTGCCACGATCCACCAACGTGACTGTGAGAACCTGGCTCTCGGTCCCATCTTCTGCTGTCGGCTGCGTCATCGTGCCGTTGCCAGCACCAGAAAAAACGGGCTGCGTGACGCGGGCCACTGCGCCGGAGGCTTCGCGTATCTCGATCTCTACTGTGGCATCGTCGATGCCGATGTAGCCTCCACGCAGTACCACCTCGCCGTTCCCGTTTCGCACGGTCTGTTGGCGAAAGACTTGGCGGGAAGCAGGGCGGACGGAGCTGGCAGTCAAATCGGCAGTAGTGAGAGCGTTGTTGATGTCAGCGAGGATGCGTTGGCATGAAGTCATGGGGGGTCTCAGGAGCGCAAGCGGTTAGTACGATCAATGATCGGTAGAACTTTTTCTCTCACTACCTTTTCAGAAATTAAATCCTTATTTTCTATATTAAAGATGTTATTGATGGTGGTCCCAGAGCTGATACCACCGCCACCGCCACCGCTGCGGGTGGTCGTGCTGGTGGTATTGGTGCTGGATGTCGTCGAGGTGTTGTTCTTCTTGGCATCGGCATCCGCTTTGATGTTTTTCTCTTTCAGCGCATTCAGCTCGGCGAGCTTGCGGGCTTGTTCGTCGTAGAGCGCGATCAATTCGCGATTTCCTGCGGCCTCAGCGGCAGCGCGCTTGGCTTCGATCTCCGCGAGTGCAGTTTGATAATCGAGCTGCTGCTTGAGTAGCGCGGCTTTTTCAGATTGCCCACTTTCCTCGGCGATCTCGGCGTTGAGACGGGCGATTTCGTCGCGGGCGTCCTGCGTCTCTTCGCGCATTTCCTTGATTTTTTGGGTTGCTTCTTCGAGCGCTGAACGAAGGCCAGACAAATCTTCTTCATCCAATAGAGTAAATGCGCTATCTGCTTGCTTCGCGGCGTAGGCCAGCAGATTCGTGGCATTGACTCCAGACGACCCCATATTTTCGAGCTGTATCTTGAGTTCTTCGGCTGCTGCTGCTTGCTCGTGATACGCCATTTGTGTTCGAGCTGCTGCAAGCTCAATAGCCGCCTCGGCTTTCCTGAATCCATTCATCGCAAACAATAGTTTTTCGCTCGCTTGGTCTTCCGCTTCGACCGCTTGTGTGAATTTTTCACGATGCTCTGCCAATGCTTCGCTGCCTGCATTCAGCCCATCGTTGAATTCGCGCTGTGCTTTTATCGATGCCCGATATGCCCCCTCGAATCCTTGGTGTGCCAGCGTCGTCGTGAATATCGCCTCGAAATAGCGGCGTGCAGATTTCGATAGCCCATCCATCTCTGATCGAGTGGCAGCAAGATATTCAGCGAGCTGCTTGTTCGCATCGGTCGTACTGGCTGCATGTTTGGCATTTTCTCCTTGCGCCTCGCTGTTCGCTTCGATAGCCCGAGTATTTTCCCCTGTTTGTTCGGTGTTTTTCTGAGCCTGCTGTCCAGCTTGCTGTTGTGCCAGCCCGCCCAGTTGCGCTGCCGCCGCCTTCTTGACTTCCGCCTCCGCAGTTTGCCCAGCGGCCTGAGCCTCAATGGAAGCGACCTGTTGTGCGACCGTGGCCGATTTCAGCCGCTGCATCGTGACGGAATCGATCACCTCCCCTGCGGCTTGCCGTTCTTCGATTTCCTTTTGAATCGTTTTTGTTACCTCAATGGCGGCATCCAGCTCGATCCGCTTCTTTTCAGCGTTCAGTTGCGCTAGCCGCGCCTCAGTCTGCGCAGCGATGATCAAGAGCTGCCGCGCTTCCAGCTCGTTCCCTTTCGCCTTTGCCAATTCGTAGGCAGTGCGGATACTGCCTTGCAACGCAGTCAAGAGCCGTGTCTCTTGCGCGGATTCGCTTTCTAGGGTTTGAGCGCGTGCTGTTGCGGTACGTGCCGATGCTTCCTTCTGTGCCACTTCCGCCTTTAGAGCCTCGATCTCTTGAAGGGTTTTAGCGGTATTATCCCCCGCTGCGGTGGCGGCTTTTTGCTTTGCCTCTAAGGCTATCCGTGCCGCCGTGGCGGAAGCCTGTAATGCTTGCGCGCTGTCCTGCACTGCGACACGTTCCCGTTCGGCAATCTCCGCCGATAACCGCCCAGCAGTAGCTGAATCACCCCGCGCCAAAGCCAGATCCCGTTCTGCCTTCAGCGCCTCGATTTCCGCCGCAGCGGTCTTGCTGATCGACTGTGCGAGCTGGTCAGCCCCGTCCGCTGCCTCCTTGGTTTTTTCCGCTTGGGTCGCCAGTTGTTGCGCCGACAGGGCTTGCTGAATCGCCAAGTTTTTGGACTGATCCGTGGCCTCTGGTAATCCACGCATCAGGTTTTGCAGCTCGGCGTTATAGCGTGCTTGTGCCAGGGCAACGCCATCGTTCGCTTCCTGCACCGCGCTGACCGCCGCGCCGAACCCCTTCATCCCTGGTTCTAACTCATTCAGTCGGGCCACTGCATCCGAATGTGCTTTATTCGCGGCATCGAGCGCCGTTTGATACGGAGCCATCCGCGCCTCGGTGGCTTTGAGCGCATCGGCCACCCCGTTCTGCCGATCCTCCAGCTCTTTCAGCCCTTGCCCTCGCCGCGCTTCCAGCCCTTGCAACTTTTGTTGTTCCGTCTCCAGCGCAGCCATGGCCACTGCCAGCCGATCCTGAACCTTGGCGCGCTCTTCCTCTCCTTGCTTGAGCAAGTCCACATCAATGAGCGCCAGGCGTGCCCACTTGACCTGTTCGGCCGCCTTGTCGATCAGCATCTGCTGTTGCTGGATCTGTTTGCTGATATCGACGTTGGCAGCTTTGATTTGCCACTCGGTTTGAGTGCGCAAGGCTTGGGCGTATTCATCCGTCGATTTCGCCAAGGCATCTGTAGATGGCTTTTGCTTATCGGTTGCAGTGAACAACAGCGCGAATGCGCCCACAGCAGCGAGGATCAATCCCCCCGGCCCGGCCAAGAAAGTCATCGCCCGCGATAACAACGTCGTACTGGCCGCAGCGGCAGTATTGGCGACACTCAGCGCTTCATTGGCAGCAGCTAGCCGCGCATTGGCCGCCATTGCCGCATTACCGGCCGCGACATTTGCCGTGCGAGCAGCGGCCACCTCGGCCTCAGACACGCCATAACCGAGATTGGCCTCCATGGCGACCAATACCGCAGCCGCATGCGCGCGCTCGGCGAGCGCTTTGTTCAGCACGGCCTGGGCCGCCGCAACCTGCACTTGCGCAAGGCGGATCGCCTCTTGCCGTTGCGCCTCCATCAGCAACGTTTGATCACGGGCGGCTTCGCGGGCCACAATCTGTGCCGTCACCCATTGATAGGTGCTGGCCGCCATGGAGGCGAGGGACTGCACGGCTCTGGCTCCCGCCGCTGCAAGGCCCGCCCCGACCAGCGCCACCAGATTCTCCATGACCGTCATCAGCGCTGCGCCCGCTGCGGCCCCCGCCGAAGCCGAAGAGGGCAGCAAAGACCCCAGCGTGTTGGCGGCTGATGCGGCCGCCGCCTTGAGACGTTCAAACCCTACGGCAATCGGCGTCAAATCCACCGCACCGACAAAAGTCTTTGCCGCGTTCAGCCCACCAACAAAAGCATCCGCGAATCCGGTCGCTATAGAAGACAACACCCCAGAATCAACGAACGATTTTAGCGATGCAGACAGCGCATCCGATTGTTCTTTCAGCGGCTTGAGCAGCGGCTCTGCGAGGCGTCGCTTGACTTCGTCCCAGATTGACGATAGCCCATCTAGTGCACCTAATAGATTGTCGGAAAGACTCTTGCTCGCGTCATAAGCGACGCCTTCGATCCCCTGAAGCTGATCGAGGTAACCTTGAATCCCTTCCTCGCCTTCGTTGAGATACGCACGTAGTGCCGGACCTGCTTCGGTGCCGAAGGCATTGATGGCTTTTTGCGCCAGGGGCAGCGGTACTTTCGCCAATTGGTTCAGCGCGTCGCCCGCGTTGCCGGTGGTGATACCGATATTCGCCAGTTCTTCTCGTGCTTTGCTTGTGGGGTCCGCCAGTTGATCGAAAATGTTTCTGAGTGCAGTCCCCGCCTTCTCCCCTTCCAGCCCATTTTTTGCGAAGGCGGCGAGGATCGCGACGGTCTGTTCTAATCCCAGCCCTGCCGCTTTGGCCCCGGCTCCTGCCTCTACTAGCGCCGCGCCCAGCGCTACTGCAGAAGTCTTGGAGATATTCGCGCCTTGCGTGAGCGCATCAGCCATGCGCCCGGCTTGATCGAAGCCCAGCCCCATCACCGCAAGGCTGTTACTGATCAGGCTCGCGGATTGCTCAAAGCCAACCCCTTCGTTTTTAGCGAGCGCCAGCACCGCAGGCAGCGCCGCCAACGCATCAGAGGCACTGAGTCCGGCGGCGGCCAACACTTCTAGCGCCTGACCCGCTTCCGTCCCGGTCACATTAAAGTCACGCGCAACTTGCGAGACTTTTTCAGAGACGACCGCCATTTCTTGCGCGGTGTAGCCGCCCTTGGTAGCCACCGCATCAAGCTGCGCCTCAAATTCGGCGGCATCATCGACTAGGCTCGAAAACGCCTTGATGCCGACGAATCCAAGCAGCAGAGTTTGAATCGTGGTAAGCAGGCCAAGCAGCTTCCCAAGCCCGCTACTTGCGGTGTCCTTCGCTGTGATCAGTAGCTGTAGAACCAGATTTCGTTCAGCCATCGGGAAGCGTGCTCAGGAGGGGAAGAATCAGCCGATTACGCGTATTCCGTATACCGATACGGTCCCGGCTTACCCGCAGGCACGATCACAGTGCCTTTAAACGTCATGGAAATCGGGTCTTTGGAAATAAAGTCCATGCCGCCCGAAGGCGAGACATTCGCCTGCCACACCTCCAGCTCCAGCAGTTTCTCGGTGAACAGGTTCTTTCCTGGCCCGCGAATCCCGATCTGCAAGATCGAGTCAGTGCCCGCATCAATCTGATGCCCGGCGCGGGCAGTGGCGGCAGCGGTGTAGCTCACCGTTTCGCCATCGGTCAGCGTTCCGGTGCTCAGCGCCTTCAGCAAGCCTGCTTCCATTTCCACCTCGTAATCGGTGCCTTCCGTTTTCCCGGTGATGGCGAACTCGGTTAGGCTGTTGTGACTCAGGCTCACCCACTTATCCAGCCACACCACGACATCGGTCGCTGGGTCACCCATTGCGCGAGCGGCTTGGGCATAGGTCGCTGCCTTCCCCAGCATGCCCATCGCGAGGAGATCAGGATCGCACTCATCAATGGTGAACTCGATCTCAAGCGGCTGAGGGCGGTTATAACTATCCAGCGCTTGCCCGTAGGATCGCTTCAGGAACGAAGTACGCACGACTTGTTCCGGGTCGGGCTGAGTGAGCTTCAGCACCGTGGTGTTGATCGGGCCGAAAAAGCCCTCGTTCACGCCCGCGTTCAGGCGAGCGATGTAGGGATCGATAGCGACAAGTAGACCGGACATAGCAGACTCCACAAGAGGGAACAGAGGGAAAGCGAGAGCGCCCTACTGATCACTCGGCAGGGCGCAAAAGGATTCAGGATTAGCCCATCAAAATCGCGAGGTGTTCTGGCTTGACGCAGGCCACCCCCCAGGCCAAGCTGATCTCGTACTGGATTTGCCGGTACTGGCGATACAGCGAGACTTCGAGCGCAATCCCAGAACGGGCATCGGTAATGGTCATGCGGTCATCGGCCATGTCACCTTCTTCCGGCAGCGCCGGGAGACGCACCCCCGCAACGATGGCCGAACGCGAAAACGCCATGTTGGCGGCATACCCGTTGACCAGGGTCACGGCAGTGCCATCCACCAGCGCTTGCCGCAACCCTGGCGCGCTCAACGTCAGCGATCCGCCAGCCAGCGCCGTGCCGACCACATACTGATGGGGGTCACCAGCAAAAGTGATCACATCGCCCGCCAGCAGTGTGCCCGCACCACCGTCCACCGCGATCACCGTATCGCCCACCGCATAACCCGCCCCGTTATTGACGACATAGGCGGCCGCAGTGCCCTTGACATGCCCACGGATTTGCGCCGATTCGCGCACCGCGAACCCGCTCAAATCGAACAACACGCCCTGGCGCAGCAAGCTGGTATCGCCCGCCATCTGCGCCTGTGCTTGCTTGGCGCGCAAGCTGGTGCCCGCCCGGGAGTTGATCACCAGTTGCAGATCAGAAATCGGCGCACCGTTATCCACCAGGATCTGGCGCACTGCCGCCGAATCGCTGTAATCGCCCGCCGTCGCAAAAGGGGTTAATCCCGCAGTGCCATAGGCCCGCGAGGCGCGCACATAGAGCGCCGCCAAGTCGGCCTCCAGCTCATTGATCAAGCGGCGCATCGCTTGCGCGAACTGTTGCTGACGCACCGTCAGATACCCGAGGCCGGAATTGATGCCCAGCGTTTGCTCGCCATTCCAGCGTACCGGCACTCGCCGCGACTTGGTGATCGTGAGCGCTTGATTGCCGATCACTTGATCCCCGTCATCCGGCGGAGTGACCCCCGGCACGATGTCGCTGGCTTCCGCCGCCGGGGTGACCGCGCTGCGTAAGGTTTGCCCTATGGCCCCGCGAGCGGCCTGCGGGTCTAAAGTCACAGCAGGGACAAACCCCACCAGTTCGAGCGATACCACGTCCAGCGCGGCATAAATATCGGGGATTAAATTGGTCAGGGTGTTGGCCATCATTCAACTCCTAATCGACGACTTTCCCGCCCCCCTTCAAGAACTTTTGCGCCGCATCCGGCGCCAGCCCAGCGAAGGCGGCACGTGTCATGGTGACCGGCGTCGCGCCAGCGTTCGGATTCCAGCCAGATCCACCGGCTGCCTTGCTTTTCAATAAATGCGGTTTGGCTTTCGCGAAAGCCGCCACGGCTTCGTCCAAGGTCGCTCCAGCTACTCGCGGGACATCGCCATCCCATTCGACTTTGGCTTTCAAGTGATCCGCCACCAGCTCCGCATCCACAAACTCATGCGCCGCCAGCGCCTTGGCAAAAGCCGCATCCAACTGCGCGCTGCGATATTTCTGGCCGATCTCAGACAGCAGCGCGTCTTTCGTCGCCGCGTCGGTCTCGGACTTCTTCAGCCGAGTTTCCAACTGTTTCAGCGCTTCAGCCTGACCCTTCGCGGGCGGCAGGTTTTCCAGGTCATCGAGCGAGTCAATGCCCAGCTTTTCCATCAAGGTGCGGATCGCGGTTTCCGACGACTCCACCTTGGCTTTCAGCGTTTTGCGCCCGTCGATGCTCTCTTTGCGGGCGGCATCGCGCTGCCCGATCAGATCATTGACGTAAGTCTCTAGAGGCGCGAACTGCTCGCCCAGCGTCTCTTTCAGTGCAGAAAGTTCCATAACACCTCACGTGTATAACCATTAGTCATTTCCTATATCATACTGCACTATCATAGTTAAAAACTATTGTAAAGGCGGCCATGATTACTTTCGATTCCTCGCGTTACCAACTCATCGCCAATGCCCTCAACAGTGCGGGCGGCTTCGCCGATGGCAGTTACCTGGTGCAGTATCCACGGGAGTCCGCTGATAAATTCCAGCGCCGCAAAGACGTGGCCTGGTACCACAACGCCTTGCGCCCCGCTTGCCAGCGTTTCGCCGGGTATCTCGCCAAGCGCCCGCCACAACGCAGCATCCCCCAACCGGCCTTGGCCGAATTTGCGGATCGATGCAACTGGCAGGACGACAGCCTCGATGTGTTCTGGAGCGGCTTCATGCTTGAAGCCAAAGCACGCGGCGCTCTGTTGTTGCTGGTGGACATGCCCAAGACCGGCGATCCGCGCACGTGGCCGGTGCTGACTGCGCTGGAGCCAGAGCGCATCGCCCGCTATAGCCTGACCCATCGCGGCGAACTCGCCGAAGTGGTGTTGACCGATACGATGGAGATCGACGGCACCCAGCAAACGGTGGAACGCAGTTACACCCAGACGGACTGGAGTGTCACCCAGGGCGATGACATCATCGAACAAGGCGGCCACGCCTTGGGTGTGTGTCCTGTGCTGGTGTTTTCCGAGAGCGGCCACTTCCCCGATTACGGCGAGTTCGCCAACATCGCCGACTTATCCAAGCGCCTGTATAACCTGCGCTCAGAGCTTGACGAAATCCTGCGCTCCCAGACCTTCAGCCTGTTGACCTACAAAGTGCCCGCCGAGCATTTCCCCATCGATCTCTCTGGCGTCGCCCAGACCATCGGCACCAACAACTTGCTGCAAACCTACCCGGAGGGGGCGGACTTCATCGCCCCGCCGGAAGGCCCAGCCCGCGTCTATCTCGATGTCATTCAAGAGGTGACAGCGCTGATTCGGCAAACCGCATTGATCGTCGATCTCCCCGATAATCGCGCCAACGAATCCGGCGTGGCGCTGCAACTGCGGTTTCAATCACTGAATGCCAGCCTCGTGCATTTCGCCCGACGCATGGAAGATCTGGAACGCCGCATGTGGTCCGTCGTCGGCTTGTGGCTGGGCATCGAGCCGAAGACCACGGTCACTTGGGGCAAGGACTTCAGCATCGCCGACTTGGCCACCGAGATCGAAGTAGCGCAGAACATGAATGCGCTGGGTGCGCCACCGAGCTATCAGGCCACCAAGTTGCGACAACTCATTCAGCTTGATCTCGCCGGACTCCCCGATGAACAAGTGCAAGAAGCCTTGAAGGGCGTGGACGAGATGGCCCAGGAGAGCGCGGCAGGAACCGGCGCATGATCGAAATCAAGCCCGAAGGCATCGCCGAAGTCCGCGCTGCATTCAAAAAGCTGGTGCCGGAACTGCAACAGCAGGCATTGAACGATCTGGCACAAGTGGCTTTCGACACCGCACAGCGCCAAGTCGATACCCACACCCAAACCGGGGCGCTGGCCCGTTCGCTGCGGCTGCGCCCGGACGGGGATGATGCCTGGATCATCGATCACGACACCCAGCACGCGCCGCATGCCGTGTTCGTACATTGGGGGACACGGGCGCATGACATCCGCCCGCGTGACAAGAAGGTGCTGCGCTGGACCCAAGGCGGTGGCAACCGCACATCGTATGTCTTCGCCCGCTTTGTTCGTCATCCGGGGTATGAAGGCGATCCGTGGTTGGTCACCGCCGCTGAGGAAGCGATCCGTCAGTTTGACCGGATCGTCAGTCGCCTTTAGAAATCCCCCCTTAATTCCCTCTCCCCTTGCGGGAGAGGGTTAGGGAGAGGGGGAGAGAGCAAGCGCATCCACCTTCTCCCACCGCCTCTCTATATATAAGGAGTACCGCATGCTGACGCTCGACTACCAAGACGGCTATCTCGCACCGCTCATCGCTCAAAAAGAAGCCTGGGAAACTCGCGCCATCGCTGACGTGACCGCCCTCGGCAGCTTTCCTGCCCCCTGGGCTGACAAGCTGGCAGTGATCCGCGCCTACATCCTGTGCTGTATCGAAAGCCTAGCCGACGAGACCGACGTATTTTCGGCCAAGCTCAAGCACTATCAATTGGAATTCAAGACCGCACTGCAAGCGGCACGGGAAGCCGCCAGCGCGGCCAACGCCTCTGCCAGCCCTCTTTCTATTCTGACCATTCCCTTGGAGCGTGGCTGATGACGCCCTTTGAAACCCTGGTGTATCTGCGTGAGGTGCTGAAGCTGTTGCCTGATGTCGCAAGCTGCAAGATCGGACTGGAAGCCAACATCGTCCCCGAGAGCTACCCGCTGATCCGGCTGGTGCCTTCCTTGCTCTTACCACAAGAAGTGGGGGCGTTGCGCCGCCGGACCCGGTTGCTGGTGTACTTCGGGGTGAACCTGCTGGAAAGCAGCGATGGCTTGGAAGCGGTATACGAGGGGTTGCTGAATCAGGAACAGGCGATTCGGGATGCGATGATGCGGACGGCGGTCAAAGCAGCTTGCTCCCAAGGGAAGCGGATCAAAGTCGAGTATGTGGATACGATCACTGATGAGGACCGTTTACCCCTCTACAAGCTCATGGCGTCGCGCTTTGAGGTCGAGAGCTAATCCAGAATCGCACAAACCCCGTTTAAACTCGTTCAATTTTAATTCTACGCCTTGGGGGAATACCCAAGCGGCGGGTCGCAATGAAAGCGCCTGAGAACGCAAATCAGCAGGCTTCCCCATGAACAGCCGATCTACCCCAAAATCCCCGACGCTGGTGCCTCTGGCAAAACCCAACCCGGATGTGATCCGCATCACTGAGCATTTATGCCGGCGCGCTAAGACGGGCGAGTTGCGTAATCTCGCCTATGTTGCCGAGACCGGTGGTGCAGGATTTCACATGGAATATACCCGGTCTGTGAATCACTTGGTCTTGATCGGGATGCTGGAGCAATTGAAGTTCTCGCTCCTGCGCGACATCGACGA
>JACSSB010000172.1 GCA_014879435.1 Phycisphaerales bacterium | reverse complement strand
CGGTGCTATTCGCTTCGATCCCAGAACACCGTATTTCTTGATCGATCTGAACCGATTGCCCGCCGAAATTAAAAAATGTGTATTCATCGCCACACCCGCTAACGGTCACCTCGCATCAATCCACAATCTCACCTTTGAAGCGACGGCGGCTACGGGTGACGGTGCGCGATTTCGACTCACAGAGCCGGTCAGCGGTCGCTCGCTCCTGATCGCCGAACTCTACCGCTATAACGAGCAGTGGAAAATTCGTGCTAAAGGCGATGGGCTGAAAGAAGACTTGGCCCTGCTCGCTCGCAACTTCGGCGTCGAGGTGCAAGATGACGAAAATAGTGATGCCAGCCCATCGGCCCAGCAGAGTCGAGGACCCATCACCCGACGTCGGATACCGGCTCCAGTCCCAGAAATCGCATCGCCACCGCCGCCTGCACCAAGATCCACCGCATCGCCTCTCTCAGCGCCCGCTCCGGCTCCGACTCCGACTCCGCCGCCTCCAGCGCCGGTCAATCCACCCGCACCACCCTACGATAAACACGAAAAACTCAAGACCTATGCCACCTTGGCCATCGCCTTTGGTTCGCTCACCACGGCCATGACCACCCTGATTACCCAATGCACACCCCATACCTCAGTGGTGATGATGCAACCTGCCACCTCCTCGGCACCATCGCCTCTCCCTTCTGAAACCGATTCCACACCCGCCACACGTGGCACTCCTCGGATCATCACCCAGAGCCGTCCTGATTCCGAAACCGATTCCACGCCCGCTAGGAACGAGTCACGCGCTCCACATACCTCCTGGAACAATCGCTGAGCGGTATCAGTCCCAGCCTCAAGCAAACTCGCCGTACCCTATAGCGATTTATCGTCATTCCCGCGCAGGCGGGAATCCAGGAACTTCAGCGTACACCTATAGCGACCCTCTTTGGGTTGTGGAATGGAGCCCCATACACGCCATCGTCATTCCCGCGTAGGCGGGAATCCAGTGCCTTCGATGCCTACCTGGATCCCCGCATTCGCGGGGATGACAGAAAAAGCCTGAATCTTCGCCTGCGTGAGGATGATGACATCGGCAATTTTTCTTCAGTCAACGGGCCCGTGCGTTGATTTCACACGGGGCCACTCACAGAATTAATTGTCGAAGAATAAACAGCAGCATCACCACTACGGTCGGGAGATCCTTATGCCTCTTCAGCAATCCAGCATGAAATGGCTTGCCACCATCGCCATCAGTGCGGTGTTATCGGGCTGTGCCACCAACCCGGATGGCTCTACCAATGACCAACAGGCAACGGTCACTCAGGGCGCGGCTTTTGGGGCGATCATGGGCGGCTTGCTCGGCGCAGCTGTCAGCGACAATCGGGGACGCGGCGCGTTGATCGGTGCCGCCGCTGGCGGTGTGATCGGTGCCGGTGTCGGTAATTCCATCGCTCAACGCAAGGCCGAGTACGCCAACGAGGAAGATTTCCTGGTTGAGGAAATCCGTCGTAACCAGGAATTCACCCAAGAAGCAGATGCCCAAAACGACCAGCTTCGCCAGGAAATCGCCCAACTGGACCGCGAATCACGACAACTGGAGCGTCGTTATCGAGCGGGCAAAGCCTCGCGGGATGCGCTGACCCAACAGAAAACTCGCCTGGAAAAACAACTGGCCAAAGCCAAACAGATCAACTCGCTGGCTGAACAACAATTGGCCGATACCAATCAGGTCTATCAGGAATCCCGACAGAAACGCGGCCCGCGAGATCAATACACCCAGAAACTGGAATCCAATCTGGTGGATCTGAAAGAAACCCGTCAACAATCCAATCAGAATGTCAGCAACCTACAGCGGATCTACGACAGCATGTCGATTTAGCATCCTACCGACAGCATCCTCCTGGTCCACCCTCTCACACCACACCGACAGCATCCTCCTGACCTACCATCGACTGGATAGCGGAGGATAGGAATCTCCACCATGGCATTCATTCGGGGTTATGGCACTCTGGTTTTTTTGAGTCTTTCGAGTCTGTTCCTGCTGAGCGCGTGCACCACCGACCCAAGCAACGACCCGCATGGTGGTGGGTTCTTTGGTGGGGTGCATGGATTGGCAGCCGGCGATTACGAGGTGCGCCAGCAGGAGCTGCAAGGGCAGCGCAACGACAGCCTGAATCAGCTACGCGCCCTGCGGGAAGAAGGCCGCGATCTGGAAAGCGAACGGCAAATGAAAGCCGAGGATGTCGCTTGGCAGCGCCGTCAATTGGCCTCACTTAAAACTAAAAATCAGGCGCTGGCCAGACGAGTCGACCAATTACAGCGATCCAAATCAACCACCGCACAACGCACAGCGGAGCTACAACGCAAGCAACGGCAATTGACGCGTGATATCGGGGAATTCGAAACTCAGCTCGACCAAGGCCAACTGACCGTCACTCAAGCCAATGCCAAACAACTCAGCCTGGAACGCCAATACGACGCTATCAAGGATCTGTGAGGCGAGGGGCGTGAAATCAAGGATACGAACGACCCTCGTTTGGATATCGGCACTGCTACTGGCGATATGGATCACCACGATCCCGGCGTCCTTGGCTGAAAATAGCGAGCAAAACCGCTTTTACGTCCAACAAATGATCGAGCTGGCCGCCACCGACAACGAGCAGGGCGTGGTGAACATGCAGCGGATGCTGGAACAAAATCCACGACCGGCATCGCCCAACCCAACAGCCGCGCATGCCGACTTTCAGCGTGGCTTGGCCCTGTTCGAGCAGAATTCCATAGAAGCCGCGTTGGAAGTATTTCGGAAAGCGAGCCAGACCGACCCTGGCAATGCCGATGTCGCCAATTATCTGGGGCTGATCTACCGCAAATTGGGGCAATTTTCCGAAGCCGAAGCCGCTCTGCAACAAGCACTGAGCCTTGAACCGGATCGAGCCGTGGCCTGGTTCCAGCTCGCTCAAGTGTATGGTCTGAAAAACGACACCCACCGTGCAGTAGGCGCTCTGGCCAATACCTACCGCTTTGCCAAAAATCAGATGCGTGCCGAGGAAATCCTGCGCAACATCGCCGAAAACGAAGCCGCCGACACCCTGCGCAATGCCGCCCTCGACACCCTGCGGCTATTTCACTTACCAGCGGAAGCCAGCATCGTGCCACCGCTGCCGAGCAACCCAGACGGCATCGTCCCCATGAACGACCCGCCAAAGCCCGTGCGCACGCCATGAACCTTCCCTTTTTCGCACGCGCTCTAGCATTGATGCTGGCCGGTACGCTGTCCGTCTCTGCCGGTCAATACGAGACCTTCGATTACTACGTCCAGCAAATGATCACCCTGGCCAACGCCCACGATGAAGCCAGCGTGCTGATCTTTCGGGAACAGATGGAAAATCTACCGCGTCCAGAACCGGGCGATGCGCGCCAAGCCGATCTCCTTAAGCAGCGCAGCCAGGAGCATCTAACACGCGGTCAACTGAAAGAAGCGTTGGCCTCTTCCCGCCAAGCCTTCATCACCAACCCCAGCGACCCGGAAATCGCCGATGCACTTGGCCT
>JACSSB010000091.1 GCA_014879435.1 Phycisphaerales bacterium | reverse complement strand
ATTTTTGGCAAAACCTTGTTGCGCACATCCCCAAAGCCAGCCTTTTCCGCCACCTGAAGGCGAATAGCTTCCAAGCGGCTTTTCAGTACGGCGTCAGCGTCCAGTTCCTTCTTAGTTTCGTGGCCGGTTTTACCCAAGCTTAAGGCGGGAACAAAGACCAGGGGCGTGGCGAAATCAATAAGGCTCACCTCAATGCCGTCGATCACATCAATCCGATTGCCGGTGGGTAAGAGCCGCCCGGTCTTTGCGCCGGTTGCGTCACGAAAATTTAACGCGATAGGAGCACCGCTGCCGGGCACACCATCGATTTTTGCGTTGCCGTCGTAGGTGATTTTGCCATCGGGAGTTTGGATGACCGCTTCAACCACTTTCCGCGTATTGAGGTTGAAAATCCGCAGTGCCGTCACCGGATCGCTGACCCGAACCAACCCGTTTTCGATAGCGAACGGCCCGACTCCAGCCAGCATGTTGCCGCAATTCGGCGTGGTATCGACAGTCGTGGTTTCAACCGACACCTGGGCGAACAGGTATTCGATGTCGATGTCTGGCTGGGTGGATGGACTGACAATCACCACCTTACTGGTCAGTGTGTCGCCGCCCCCGATGCCATCGATCTGGCGGATGTGAGGCGATCCCATCGCCGCCAGCAGCAGCCGGTCGCGGGCGGCGGGGTCTTTGGGAAGATCCTTGGCGTGAAAAAAAGGTCCTTTGGATGTACCACCGCGCATGAGAGTACAAGGGATGTTGACCAACATGGCCTTACGCCTCCAATCCGATAATGATTCGCTATCTTCCGTACCGACCGCAAAAACCGGAAATGAATTAAGGGGACGATTTATTGCTGGAAGCGCAACAACTCGACGATGATGATAAACACTGGCAAGGACGGTTCAATTTCTCAAGGAAGGTCCAAGCTGTGATCGGCAACGAACACTTCGCCACTGAGTAAAGGGCGGGCCGATGTGAGCAGCGTGGCGCCCGTCAGCAGGGCCGTACCGGCCTGGGGATCGGTGGTGACGATTAACTCACAGCTCATTTTTCCGCTGGGGTGCTCGATCACGATATCGTGAGGCCGCTGTTGATTGAGTGTGGCCAATTCTTGCGCAATAGTCCCGGCAGTGTGGCACGCGGCAGCCAGCGCCAGCGCGCCAGTAGCAGCAAAAACCGGATGGCAGTTGGTCGGCACGAAATAGCGGGCGGCGAGCGTTCCGCCCTCTCTGGCGGGGGCGATGATAGTAATTTTTGGAATGCCCCGCTCCGGCGCGTCGGATAAGCCCATCAAGCGCGCCCCGGCGGCGCGCACTTCCTCCAGCCGCCTGAGAAAAACCGGGTCGCTATCCAGCGCCGCTTTGCTTTCGTAACCGGTCTTGCCCAATGCAGCGGCTTTAACCAGCACCATAGGGATGGCGAAGTCGATGCAGGTGATCGAGATGCCGCAAACGGTATCTTGGGCAACCTGGGTCGGAAGCAGCTGACCCGTGCGGGTACCCGCCGGATTGAGGAAATATAACTGAACCGACGCGCTCACACCGGGAACGCCATCCAGATGGAATGTGCCGCTATAGGAAATCTTACCACCCGGCGTCTGCACGATAGCTTCGACGATTTTATGGCTGTTTGTGTTGAGGATGCGGACTTTGGTAGTCGGGCTGGAAGGCTTAACCAAACCGTGATCGATGGCGAACGGTCCGACCCCAGCGAGCATGTTGCCGCTATTGGGCAAGACATCCACGTAGTCGCGAGCGACCGAAACCTGTGCGAATAGGTACTCGACATCCACGTCCGGGCGATCCGATGGCGATAGGATGACCACCTTGCTGGTGGTGTCGTTGCCACCGCCCATTCCGTCGATTTGGCGTGTGTCGGGCGAACCCATCGCAGCCAGGAGTAGCCGGTCGCGAGCCATCGGGTCAGTAGGGAGATCCTTTGCTAAGAAGAATAAGCCTTTCGACGAGCCGCCGCGCATCAAGACACAGGGAATCTGGATCAACTGCTGTCTCCTCTCAAGAACCACAATTCTCAAGTAGGATGCTAGGCAAGTCGGTCGTCTGATAGAAATGCAATGAATTGGAGTTTTATTGCGGTTTTGGGATAAATGAGGCTACATTAATTTATGATGGATCGATTCCAAATACCCAGGAAGCGGGATGGCACCGTATTACAGAGGCGGCAACGGTGAAGATCGACTTCGATGGAATTCAGGCTTTTGTGGCGATCGCGGACCTTGGCAGCTTCAACAAGGCGGCGGAGTACCTGCATGTCACGCAAACTGCACTGACCCGCAGAATCCAGAAGCTGGAGTCTTATCTCGGCTTGCGGCTGCTCGATAGGACAACCCGCTATGTCGAATTGACGAAAGTGGGCCACGATTTTTTGCCACAAGCTAAGTCGATCGTGAGCAAAATGACGCTGGCCATCGAATACTTGAAAGATGCGTCTAAATATGGTTTGGGCAGTTTCACGCTGGCGTGCGTGCCTACCATGGCAACACACATCTTGCCCGCGCTCATGCGTGAGTATGCTGATATTTATCCACGCAACCGGATTCGATTGCACGATGGCACTTCCTTCGAGGTGCGAGAGGCGATTCTCAATAATCAGGCTGATTTGGGCATCAGCATTTATTGGGGGGAACACCACTCTGCGTTGGTGGAAATACCGCTATTCGATGAACCGCTGATGTTCTTTTGCCGCGAATCGCATCCGCTGAGCACTCGAAAGTCAGTCACCTGGGCCGACATGAGCAAGGTCGATCTCATCGTGGTCAGTAATTTTACTGCGACACGGGTCTTCATGGACTACCAACTGGCCAAACAGGGTATCAGCCTCAGCGGCGCTTACGAGGTACAGCACCACGCAACCGCGATTGGCTTGGTGGCTGTGGGTGTGGGTTGCGCGATTCTACCTGCTTCAACCTTTGAGGAAGGCGACCGTCCCAACGTTCGCCGAATTCAACTCACCGGGCCGGTCGTCAAGCGGAAAGTGATGATGATCTGCCGTAAAAATACCACACTGTCGCCAGCGGCCAATGCGTTCTTTGCATTGGTCAAGAATCGCTATCAAAGCGGATAAAGGGGTTTAGGAAGCAGTGGGCTGAATATCTCGAATAAGCAGTAAACATCTCTCGATAAAACCAGAAATTTATTCAATGCAATCCACCCGATAATCTCACCCATCTTCTACCGGTTGCCGTGCATGCCCTAACAATGGCTCAAAAACTGCCAGCGCCAACTCCACAAACTGTTCATCCAAAGGATCGGCATCACGAAACGCCAAGCGATAATAGGCATCATCCCGCTCTGGATAACCTCGCTGATATTCACTGCCTTCCCATTGATCCCGCGCTGCCCGCAACGCTTTTTCTGGATCACTATTTCGATTCAGGTTCTCGACATAGGCCAACGCACTTTTTGGAAAGAAAGGCAATAAGTACTGTGTACCCCGCCAATACAAATCCAACAGCGCCTGCAATTGCTCATAAGAATCGCTAACTGGCTCCAGCACGATATCTCGATTTTCTGCCACCCAATAACTACGGTGCTGCACCTCCTCCGGCGCT
>JACSSB010000147.1 GCA_014879435.1 Phycisphaerales bacterium | reverse complement strand
TGGCTGGCATCGCCATATACGACAAAGTACGGATTTAGCAGCGATTCACGGGTATTGTAGCGCAGTGGCTGGCCCGTTTCCGCCGACACCACCTGACCACCGGCTGCCTCAACAATGGCTTGTGCAGCGGCAGTATCCCACTCCGAGGTGAGTCCAAGCCGGGGATAGACATCGGCCGCACCTTCCGCCACTTGGCAGAACTTGAGCGAACTACCGATGGTAACGAGATGATGCGCACCCAAGGCAGCGACAAAGGCGCGTAATCCTTCCCCACCGTGAGTCTTGCTGCCGACCACTCGTACTGGTTCTCCGGTGCGCAATGGTCTAACCGTGATCGGTTGTGGCGGCTGGCCCGGCTCCTGGCGAAACGCACCGCGACCACGGGAGGCGAAATAGCACAGCCCGCTCACTGGCACCCGTACCACACCCAACACCGGTTCATGATCTTCGATCAAAGCGATGTTGACGGTGAATTCACCGTTACGCTTGATAAATTCCTTGGTACCGTCCAAGGGATCGACCAACCAATAACGACGCCATTGCGCACGCTCGGCAAAAGGCAGTGCTGCCGATTCTTCGGACAGAATGGGAATCTCGGGCGTCAAGCGCCGCAGCCCAGCGCTAATGGTATGGTGCGCCACCAAGTCAGCGGCAGTCAGCGGGCTATCATCTTCCTTGGTGCTCACCCCAAATGCCGTGGCGTATATCTCCAAAATACGTTCGCTGGCTTCTGCGGCCAGTATCCGCACCGGTTCTAACCAATTCCACCAAGGGTCGTGCATACGCTCTGCCTCCGGCTCCTTTCTCCCCATGGAAAATGGAGAATGACCAACAAAAAAGGGCAATCCTTGGAATGATCGCCCCGTCGTGGTTTGTCGCCGCCTATGCGTCGTTTACCGCAATTTTTCCTTAATACGCGCCGCCTTGCCCTCCAAGCCACGCAGATAATACAGCTTGGCACGACGTACATCGCCCCGGCGCTTGACCGTGATATCGGCAATCACCGGACTGTAAGTTTGGAACACTCGCTCCACCCCTTCGCCATGCGAAATCTTGCGCACGGTAAAGGCGGAATTCAGGCCACGATTCTTCTTGGCGATCACGGTCCCTTCAAAAGCCTGCAGGCGTTCGCGATTACCTTCCTTCACCTTGACTCGTACCACCACGGTATCGCCGGGATTGAAATCCGTGATCTCGTGGTTCATCTGCTCGCGTTCGAATTCTTCTACCAGTTTGCTCATGACACTACACTCCACGTTGCTCCAGGAGGTTCTCCGGCAACGCCGGTGCTCCCTGTTTCTCTTGGTATTCGCGAATAAATTCATCCAGCAATGCCCGATCTTTGGCTGCTAACTGGCGCTGTGCCAGTAGATCGGGTCGCCGTAACCAGGTCCGCCCTAAGGATTCACGCCGTCGCCAACGGGCAATGGCGCCATGATCGCCACTCAGCAGCACCGCTGGTACCCCTTGTCCGTCGATCTGTTCGGGCCGGGTGTAATGCGGGCAATCCAGCAAACCGTCCATGAACGAATCCTGTTCGGCCGATTCGTAGTCGTTCAGTGCTCCCGGCAACAATCGGGTCATGGCGTCAATCAACACCAAGGCCGCCAGTTCGCCACCGCTGAGCACATAATCACCGATAGACCATTCCTCGTCGACTTCGGCTTCGATCAATCGCTCATCGATTCCCTCATAGCGACCGGTCAACAAAATCAATCCACTTTCTTGCACCAGCTCCCGCACCCCATCCTGCGTGAGTGGTCGTCCCTGGGGGCTCAGATAAATCGTCTTGACCGGCGCTGGCACCATGGCCCTGACCCGCCGTAGGGTATCGCGCAGGGGTTGTACCTTCATCACCATACCAGGACCACCGCCGTAGGGTCGGTCATCCACGGTACGATGACGGTCATGGGCGTCATCACGCGGATCCCAAGTCTCCACTTGGAGCAGACCACGCTCGGCGGCCCGTCCCGTGACTCCGAAACGAAGCAGAGTCTGGACCATTTCGGGAAACAGGGTCACCACATCTACGCGCACACGGGCATTCCTCAAACTTCCCCCTTGTCCCTTCGAAGCGAAGAGCGGCAAGGGTGATCCTTGTTAAAAATCCGGGTCCCAATCCACGCGCAACCGACGCTGTGCAAGGTCGATTTCGACCACCACTTGACCCCGCACAAACGGCAGCAATCGCTCCCGCTCCCCTCGGACCACCAAAACATCGTTGGCACCGGTGGCGAACACGGATTCGACCACGCCCAAATCCACCCCTTCCAACGTTATCACCTGCAATCCTTGCAGGTCCGTCCAGTAGTATTCGCCCGGTCCAGGCGGTGGTAACTGGGCACGACGCACGGCGATTTCGCTTTGAAGCAAGGAAGCTGCCTGATCACGATCATCACAACCGACGAATTTCAGCACCACACCCGGTCCATGGGCACGGCCAGCTTCGATCTTGAAGAGTTGCCATTCTCCATGACGGCGTAAGAATATCGGATCGTAGCGCGTGATTCCCTCGCGCGGCTCGGTATGGGAAAACACCCGCACCCAACCCTGTACCCCGAACAGGCCAGACACCCGTCCCAGTACCACCCAATCCGACATCACGGTCGACGTTCCTGGATTGAGTCGTTATTGAACCTGCGGTTGGCGAGCCTGTTCCTTCATCAGACCGACCACACGTTCCGAAGGCTGCGCGCCGTTGCCCAACCAGTAGTCCAAACGCTCCTGATTGAGATTTAAACGGACTTCGTTACCGCTAGCGATTGGATTGAAAAAACCGATGCGTTCGATACAGCGGCCGTCACGCCGGTTGCGGCTGTCGGTTACGACCACGGTATAGAAGGGGCGCTTCTTGGCGCCGCCGCGAGACAGGCGGATGGTAACCATGCGCTGTGAAAACCTCTTCGAATTCCAATGTTCTAGACGAAAAGGCTACCCCAGAGGGGTAGCCAGATGAAGCGGGGGATAATATCCGATATTTCCAGTATTTGAAACCGTTTTACGCGGTCCTTCCACCCGATCCGTAGCAGACTTCCTTGGCCACTATCGCTTCATTGGCGGTAATCCACCCATCGGTAGCTTGCTCTGAAGGCCCCGCATCATCTTCATCAAGCCGCCACCTTTCATTTTTTTCATCATCTTTTGCGCCTGATCGAACTGCTTGAGCAAGCGGTTCACATCCTGAATTAAGGTACCGGAACCGGTAGCAATCCGGCGCTTGCGTGAACCCTTGACGATGTCCGGAAAGCGGCGTTCTTGTGGTGTCATCGAATTAATAATGGCGATCAAACGTTTGACCTCCTTGTCCCCAGCCTGATCTTTGAGGGCGGCGGGTGCCGCATTGAAGCCAGGCATCTTTTCCAAGAGGCTAGCGATACCGCCCATTTTCAGCATCTGATCCATTTGCTCACGGAAGTCGTCCAGATCGAAGCCACGTCCTTTTTGCACCTTTTGCGCCAACTTGAGCGCTTTGTCCTTATCGACCTTGCGCTCCATCTCTTCGACCAAGCCCAGCACATCACCTTTGCCGAGAATGCGCGAAGCCACCCGATCAGGAAAAAATGG
>JACSSB010000373.1 GCA_014879435.1 Phycisphaerales bacterium | reverse complement strand
CCAACGGTCTCCAGTTCGGTATAACCGGCCACCCTTTCCTTGAGCAGATACTCGACCGCTTTCACATCGTGATTGGTGGTTCTTTCGATATGCTTGACCCGCTGCGCATCGACTACAGTGAAATTCTCGACCAACTCATTGAGGATATGGAGCGCGTGTGGACTCAGCGGCGGTACTTCCGGGATGGCGGGATCGCGAGCCAGCGCCTTCAACCAGTCCACCTCCACCCGCACCCGATAGCGGATCAGACCGTATTCGCTGAAGATCGGCCGCAGGTCGGCAATCTTGTCGGCGTAACGACCATCGATAGGGGAAATCGCGGTCAAAGCGGAAAGTTCCATGGCTAAATCCTCCAGCTAAATACCAAATAATAGAAATGTAAGCGGGCTGCATCCGCCCGTATATATCAACGCCACGCCCGCACCGCCACCGCGCCAAGAATGATCATTCCCCCCACCACCGCCCAAACACCGGGGGTTTCACCCAGCAGCAGAAACACCCAGACCGGATTGAGCACTGGCTCGATCATCGGAATCAGAATGCCCTCGACCGCCCGGACATGACGCAGCGCCAGTGCGAACAAAATGTAGGGCAGACCCAATTGCAGCACGCCGAGCAGTAGCAGACCGATCCAACCCGAAAGGTCGGGCATAGATTGAAACATGAACGGCAAGCCAATCGCAGCCGCCAACAAGTTACCGAGCAATAGAGAAGACAGCGCGGAACCGTCTTTCTGCCGACGCACGAACAAGGTCATCCACCCAAAGCAAAAGCCATCAATCAGAGCGATCACGTTGCCCCAGTAGCCGCTCAAAGTCAGATCGTCAAGAAAGAACAGCACCATGCCCGCCATGATCACCAGCAGAATCAGCCAGTCGCGACGACTGGCCCGTTCGCCCAGAAACCACGGACTGAACAGAATGACGTAAATCGGCGCCGTGTATTGCAACAGGATGGTATTGGCCGCCGTGGTCATCTTATTGGCGATCACGAACAGCACGACCGTACCCGCATACGCCAGCGCCCCACCGATCTGGTTGAACGATAGATCGAAGCGCAATTCACGATGGAATACCGCCGCGATCAGCGCCGCACCGATCAGACTGCGCGTCCCAGCAATCGCTACCGGGTTCCATTCAATCCATTTAATCAGTAGCCCGCCCGCACTCCACAGGATCGCCGCCGCCAACAGCATCAGCACGGCGCGACGATGGACGGCTGTGGATTCGGAGGTGGCGGTCTGCGGTAACACAGGTTCGGGAATCAGCGGTGGCGCCACAATCGGTGGCGGTGACTTGATCGTGATGCCCTGCTCCGCCGACGATGACGACGACGATTCGTGCAACTCCTTCACTCCCTGATGGTCTGGCCACCAAGATAAGCATCACGCACTTCGGGATTGGCCAGCAACGCCTCGGCACGGTCTTCCAGCACGATTCGGCCAACTTCCATCACATAACCACGATGCGCTAGTTTCAAGGCGGCGCGGGCATTCTGTTCGACCAGCACGATGGTGACTCCAGCCTCGTTGATTTCCCACAACGTCTGGAAAATGACCTTCACCAGCAGTGGTGCCAAACCGAGACTGGGTTCGTCTAGCAGCAGAACCCGCGGATTGGCCATCAGTGCCCGGCCAATGGCCAGCATTTGTTGCTCGCCGCCGCTCAGAGTACCCGCCAGTTGTTCACGACGCTGCGCCAACACGGGGAATAATTGATGAATCCATTGCAAGGTCTTGGCAGTGCGGGCGTGGTTGGTCTGGGTAAAGGCACCCAGGTTCAGATTTTCGCGCACGGTCAGCGTACCGAATATCCGGCGACCTTCCGGGGCATGCGCAAGCCCCATGCCTACCAAGCGATGGGCGGGCACGGTGTGGATAGGGCGCGATTCAAAGCGGATTTCGCCCTCTGATGGGCGCAGCAAGCCACTGATGGCATGCAAGGTGGTGGTTTTACCCGCACCGTTCGCGCCGAGAATGGCCACGATTTCACCCTGGCGGATGTGCAGGTTGATCCCGTGCAGGGCTTCGACGTTGCCATAGCGAACGTGCAGGTTTTCGACCTCAAGCAACATAGCGAGCACATCCCCAGCGTAATCGTTCACCTCCCCCCTTTGAAAAAGGGGGGCCGGGGGGGATTTCACCCCAGCGACGAGACGCAAATCCCCCCTCACCCCGCTTTGCTAAAGGGGGGGATTGAACAGTTACCCCCGAGCAAGTGCGGTTCAGGACCATAAATCCGCCAGTGAAAAAGCTACAGCGTCAAAGGGGGCAGCGCGCACCTCGTCGTTTTCCTGATAAACGTGCTCTAGCGACCAGTGTCCGTCGCGCAAGGTGAAGACTTCCAAAGTATGCAACTCCGGGTCGACCAGCCACAGAAATAACACACCATATTCGGCATAAATCGGCATCTTATCGGCCCGGTCGATACGGGCCGTGCCCGGCGAGAGCACTTCGCACACCCAGTCGGGAGGCAAGCTAAAGTAGGCTATATCGGGCAACTTCGGCATTCGCTCCCGTCGCCAACCGGCCAGATCGGGCGCCAGAATGTGCGGTCCCAAATGCACCTCCGGCTCAAATAGTATCCACCAACCGCCGGGACCTCCACGCCCTTTATGGAAGGAGCTGATCAATTCGCTGCCCATGGAGGAACTAGCCAAGGCATGTCTCGGTGCGGGGCGCGGATGGGTGATCAACTGACCGTGAATGATCTCGCCTACCAGATTTTCGGGTAAATCGAACAGATCTTCGTAGGTCGCGAATTTAACGGCGCTCGCGGTCATGACCCAGCCTCCTGCAGGATGCGCGTCATATTTCGTCCTCGGTGCCCAGATAAGCCTCAATCACTTTGGGATCGCGACGCACCTGTTCCGGTGAGCCATCGGCGATCTTAGCGCCATTTTCCAGCACCACCAGCTTTTCACAAGCACGCATCACCAAACGCATGTCGTGCTCGATCAATAAGAGGGTGATCCCACGCGCCCGAATTCGGGCGAGCAAACCAATAAGTGCCTCAGTTTCCTGTTCATTCATGCCACCGGCTGGCTCATCCAGAATCAACAATTGCGGCTGAGTCGCCAAAGCGCGGGCGATTTCCAGTCGCCGCTGATCACCGTAAGCCAAGTTCTTCGCTAGGGTCAGGGGCTGCTGATGCAGACCCACGAATTCCAACTCTTGCAAGGCCCGATCCATGGCACCGCTTTCTTCGCGCCGCTGGGACGGCAGTCGTAACAGCGCGGCGAGAATCCCACTTCGCATCCGATAATGGCAACCGGCCAGCACGTTTTCCAGCACGCTCAGGCGCTGAAATAGCCGGATATTCTGGAAGGTGCGGGCGACACCTTGCGCAATGATGCGGTGCGTGCGTAACCCAACCAGCGACTTGCCCGCAAACAGAATTTGTCCTCGATCAGGCTGATAGTTGCCGGTGATCAAGTTAAATACTGTGGTCTTACCCGCACCATTTGGGCCGATCAGGCCGACCACCGAACCTGCATCAACGGTGAAAGATACTGCATTCACAGCGCTCAAACCGCCGAAAGTCTTGCTGAGACCCTGAATATCCAA
>JACSSB010000058.1 GCA_014879435.1 Phycisphaerales bacterium | reverse complement strand
CGGGCGCGCCGTAATGCAGCAGCAGGTATTCGTTCAGGATCTGCAGATCTTCATACACAGACCCGGTCGCATCGGCTTGAGCCAGATGGATCGCGTTGCCGTCGCTGTCGCCGTAGACCAGCCGAAAGCCCGCATGTTGGAAAAAATGCGGACGAAAATGAAAGCGTGCCCAAATGCTGGCCTCGTCGCCGGTAGAAATCCAAGAACCGCCCAGGATCATTTGATGCTGACCGTCGTAGCAAGGGCTGCTGAAATCATCGTAGTAAGGATGGACTCGTGCACCGGGCAAGGGGTTGAAATGATCTTCCAGCCATTGCCAGACATTGCCGAAAACATCGTGAAAACCAGCCTCAGTCGGTTGACCGGCATCGACTGGGCTAGAGGAGCCGTGAGCGAGCTGGAGATTCCAACTCTGCTCTCGTGCCAGGGTTGCTCCATCGCAATACATCACTGGATCGGCTTCGACCCCGAGAGTGGCCGCCGAGCGCTGCCGATGTGCGCGTAATGCCTGATGCTCGGCCTCGCTGAGTAGGCGATAAGGAGTTTGGTCCTGCTCGGTGCGCCAAGCGCAGTAAGCCCTAGCTTCGTGATAGTTCACCTCGACCGGCCAATTCCAAGGCATGGGGATGACTTCGAACAGGGTACGCAGCCGGTAGTGATGGAGACCAGCGGGACCGTCCGACACCCAGAAAGTGGGCCATTTGGTGTTGCGGAAAGTGCGCCATTGCCAGCCAGTTTCCGACCAGTAGTGCGGTTTGCGGTAGCCGCCCGCCGTCACGAAGGCATGGAATTCTCCATTGCTGACGAGGTAACGGTTGGCTTGAAAGGCACGCACCGTCGCTTCGCGGCGGCCGTACTCGTTATCCCAGCCGTAGGAAGGCCAATCGCTGGGTTTGCCCAGTATCACCTTCTGGCCCGGTACCGCGATCAGATCGTTGACCAGGAATTCATGGCCGATGCGTGGGGGGAAATCACCGGTTTCCGCCATGTGCGCGGAAGGATGCAAGTCAGGCCATTCTGCTGGGCGCTGCACCAGCGTCAACGGCAGTTCGTGTATCAGCACGGCGGAGGTTTCCAGATGGATACGCTCGTGCTCGAATCCCATGAACAGCGCCCATAAGGGATGGTCCTGAGTGATGGGGGGATGGCCGCTTTCCAGACCGGGATGGGTATCGATCACCCGCCGCACGATGTGATAGACCTGTTGGCGATAGGCGTGTACATCCTGGATGCTGGGCCACAGCATTTCGTTTTTGGACATATCGTCCCAGCGCATCTCGTCCACGCCGGTTTCGAACACGCGCTCGTAATAGGCATTGAGCGGCTGCTCGATCAGGCCAGCGATCCGCAATTTGTTGATATACAGCGCTGGCGGATGGCCGTAGTAAAAAATCATCGGATGGCGCAGAGAGTGGTAGGGCGGGCGCAAGAAAGCTTCCTCGCCCCGCAGACCGGCGAACAGCAACTCGGTCAAGGTCCAGGTATTGTCGAAATAATCCAGTACCTGCTGGCGGGTGCAGGTTGCCAAATGGGGTGCTGGTAGCGAAGTCAGCGTGCCGTCCGACTGATAGCCAGGACAATTCTGTGGAGTCTGGCCAGTCCACCACCAACTGGAGCGAGGGCCATCGAGTTCAGTGGCGAGGGTGCCGTGCAGATTATTCCGCCAAGCTCCGGCGACGGATTCATGGGTGGCCGTGGGCGCGATGGGTGCAATCATATTTCCTCTCAAGGAGTGGCGGTTAGATACTGCTTTGATTGCAGGAAAAATGTACAAATGCCGATTCAGAGAGTATTGGCGGCGAAAATGGTTCCTAGGGGACAAGATCCCAAAGCTATAGTGCTTCTGAATAAATTGTGTTTGCCGTCATCCCCGCGCAGGCGGGGATCCAGATAGACATCGCAGACACTGGATTCCCGCATTCGCGGGAATGACGACGGAGGGTATGGTGCTCCATTTCACAACCCAAAGAGGATCACTATAGGAATCAAAAAGACATGCATCGAGTAAAAATGCTGGCAGGTTTATGCGCAACGCTTGGACGGTTAGGATTGGGCATCGCCCAACCGTGCTCATGACCTGGATGCGGGAATCACCGCTTCCTTCGCAACTCGGCCTTGAGATCGGCGACGAAGGCGTGCACGGTTTCCTCTCGGGTATCCCACGCACACATCAACCGCACCCCACCCAGACCGATGAAGGTATAAAACCGCCAACCGCGTTGACGCAAGGTCGCGATGACCGCTTCGGGTAGCTGCACGAATACTGCGTTGGCTTGACGCGGGAACATGAGGCTCACTTCCGGCAGAGTGCGCAACTGCGCTTCCAGTATCTCCGCGCAATGATTGGCGTGAGCAGCGTGGCGCAACCAAGCACCGGTTTTCAACACTCCCAGCCACTGTGCAGCCAAGAAGCGCATCTTCGACGCCAATTGACCGGCCTGTTTGCAACGATAGGCAAATTCCTCGGCAGCGGCTAGATCGAAAAACAAGATCGCCTCGCCCAAAGCCAAGCCATTTTTGGCACCACCAAAACACAATACGTCCACACCACAATCGACCGTCAGGGCGCGTGGTGCCAGACCGAGTGCGGCCACCGCATTGGCGAAACGGGCACCGTCCATATGCAGTTTGAGGTCATATTGCCGCACGATCTGCTGAATCGCCTTCAATTCGATGGGTGTGTAGACTGTGCCCAACTCGGTCGATTGGGTCAGGCTCAACACTTTGGGCTTGGGATAGTGAATGTCATCGCGTTTGGTAACCAATTGCTCGATACTGGCCGGATCGAGCTTGCCATCGTGGCCTTCCGCCAGCAGGAGTTTGGCGCCATGCGAGAAAAATTCTGGCGCACCGCATTCATCGGTTTCGGCGTGCGCGAGGCGATGGCAGACGATGCTGTGATAAGACTGGCACAGACTAGCCAGCGCCAGCGAATTGGCCGCCGTACCGTTGAAAACGAAAAAGACCTCGCACGGTGCTTCGAACAGATCCCGGAATTGATCACAAGCTTCGGCGGTCCACCGATCCTGCCCGTAAGGTAGTGCATGACCCTGATTGACTTGCTCCAGCGCCGCCAGGGCCTCCGGGCAGATACCGGCATAGTTATCGCTGGCCAGTTGTTGAATCGGCGCGTTGGGATCGGTCATGGTCGAGATTCCTGGGTCGTTGGGGAGGCTGGCGTCTAGACTCGTGGGAGTCTGGCCATTCTGGCCAGACCGCAAGTGTAATCCGAGTTGTCGCAAGTATCAGAATCTCTGGCATTCGGAGCGGGTGTGCCGCCTCGTGGAGAAAATGGATTGTGTCATCGATTCGCTCCAATTGATGCGACGGCTCTGAGGTCGTAGTCCGAACGCAAACTTTAGGTTTCACGAGAGTAGAAAAATGAATTTCGAAGCCGTGATTTTTGACTGCGATGGCACGCTGGTCGATAGCGAGCGGTTGGGCAATCAAGTCCTCGTCGAATGTGTTGCTGAACTCGGCCTCATCTTTCCCTTGGAGGAAGCCGTGGCTCGATTTACTGGGAACAAGATGGCCGATACGATCACTGTCATTGAGCAGCGGCTCGGCCATCC
>JACSSB010000059.1 GCA_014879435.1 Phycisphaerales bacterium | reverse complement strand
GCCGCCAGGATTCGAACCTGGGAATGCCGGATCCAAAATCCGGTGCCTTACCGCTTGGCGACGGCCCAAGAAATCGAAGACATTTTAGACGAGCTTGGCGCATTCCCGCGCCAGGCGCTGATGCAGTGGCGAACGATTGCAACCACGGGCAATAAATCCTTTCCAGTCCGATGGTCGTTGACTCAGCACTTGTCGAGCATGGTCGACGCTCGAAAAAGCGGCGAACACGCAAGCTCCCGTGCCGGTCAAGCGCGCCGGTCCGTGCCGCGCCAACCAAGTCGCCATCGTGGCGACCTTTGGGTAACGACGGTAGACCACAGCTTCGCAATCGTTGCCATCGACGCCCATCATGAAGTCGGTTATTGTGATTAATGGCGAATCTCTTGTCAATTCTGGATCGCCGAATACCCTACCAGTGGCAACCTGACAGTCTGGAACCAACACCACGAACCAAGGTTCATCTAAATCCAGCGGCGTCAATTGCTCGCCAACACCCTCCGCCCAGGCCGCTCGGCCATGCACAAATACTGGTACATCAGCGCCCAACTGCAAGCCGAGATCCGCTAGCTCCGCCAGCGTCAATCCGGTTTGCCAGTAGTGATTGAGCGCCACCAGCGTGGTGGCGGCGTCGGAACTGCCACCTCCCAGGCCACCGCCCATCGGCAAGCGCTTATCGATGCGGATCAGTGCACCCTGCTGCCCAACACCGGTCACACTCTGCAACAATTGGGCGGCCCGCACGCTCAAATCGGCATCTGGTGGTACGCCAGCGACTTCGCCATCGCGCAGGATCACACCATCGGTACGCGGCTCAAAGTGCAACCAGTCACCGTATTCCAGAAACTGAAATACCGTTTGCAGCAAATGATAGCCATCGGCACGCCGACCGACGATGCGCAACATGCGATTGAGCTTAGCCGGAGCGGGCCAAGCCGCGAGATCAGCATTCACAGCTTCCACTGTTCGATCACCAGTTTGATGCTGAGATCCTGCCGCCGGGCGACGATGCGCTCGGGTAGATCGAGATTCAAAACCGAGGTCGGGATATAGGCGGAATACTCGATCACCCAACCATTCTGCTCCAAGCGGATCAGTCGACCGGAGTCATCGGTCTGTAGCTGCGTCGTCGGACCCGGTGCCGGTAAGCCACGCACCCAGTAGCGCAAACCGCTCACTGGCAGGCGCGTGCCGATGGTCTGCTCTACGAGCGTGTCGGGATCGGGTGCGGTCTGAGTGTGGCCGTCCTGGGTTTGAATGCGTACCGTCTGCTCATCTCCCTCGATCAGAACCCGACCTTGACCGAGTGGGCCGATTAGATCGATGCGGTAGCCCGTATCCTGCTGCGCCCATAGAAAGTTGGCATGCCAACCCTCCTGACCATTAACCACGCCGATGCGTCCATTGCTATCCCATTGCTTTAGCGCCGCTAGGGCCTGCTGACGAGCGGTCCAGGCAGCCGATGCGGTCGTGGAAGAAGGTGGTGGGGTCAGTGCGCAACCCGCCGACAAGGTGACCAGCACAATGATTAGCATTGCGGCCAAGCGTCCTGTCGTGCACCCACAGATCGGAAAGGACATGAGCGGCTTCCTCATTACCAGCCCATCCGTTCTTGCAGCTTGCGCAAGTGAACACTATTCGGGTTCTTGGTCAGTGCTTGCTGCCAGATCTTTCGCGCTTCCTCCTGTTGACCACTGGCCCACAGCACTTCGCTGAGATGAGCGGCGATTTCCGCATCCTGATTTTTCTGATACGCCTGTCTTAGGTACTGCAACGCCTTGGTATTATCACCCAATCGATACTGTATCCAGCCCATGCTATCGAGTATGGCGGGGTCATCGGGCAGCAGTGCTAGTGCTTGTTGGATATAGCCCAGTGCTTCCTGATAACGATCTGTGCGATCCGCCAGGGTATAACCGAGCGCGTTGAGTGCTTGGCCATTTTTGGGATCCTTGGCGAGGATGGTGCGCAAATCGCGTTCTAGTATGTCCAGACGGTCCATCTGCGCAGCAGCCAGCGCTCGAGCGTAGAGCAGATCACCATCGTTGGGATGCACAGCCAGGGCTTGATCCAAGGCATCGAAAGCTTCCTGATAGCGTTCTGCTTCCCGCAGTGCTTCCGATTCGGCCAGATAGATCTGGATGCTGTCTTGAGGATTGTTACGCCGCAAATTGTTGAAGTGCTCGCTGACGGCGATGATATCGCCAGCTTTAGCTAAAACTACACCCATCCGCATCTGGGCGATGAGATGGCGGTCCTTGCTGGTGACTCGCTGGTACCATTCGTTGGCCTTGGCATAATTGCCGCGTTGTTCCTCGATTCGGCCCAGTTCGAAGTAGGCGTCGGCCAGTCGAATGTTACGTTTGATCAAGTCGAGGAAATAGCCCTCAGCCAAGTCGAATTGGCGGGCTTCGGCCGCAAGCAACCCCAACGCATACAAAGAATCAGTGTCCTTGGGGTCTTGACTGAGTAAGGTGGCAAATTCACGGCGCGCCTTATCCAACTGGTCCGCGTCGAGTAACAGTCGGGCATATTCCATCCGTAGGCTACGATCACGCGGCATGAGGATTACCGCCTTGGCGAGTTCAGCCAGCGCCACCTCTCGCTCCCCCTGATCCAATAGCAGGCGGGTACGCAACAGGTAGGCGGAAACCAATTTGGGATCATGCAACAATGCCTGTTTCAGGCCATTTAGTGCCTGCTCACGCTGGCCCGCCACCGTCGCCAACATCGCGTAGTAATACTGGGCGTAGGCCTCTTGCGGGTAGTGGTCGCTAAACCGTTGCATCACGCGTAGCGCCGCTTGCTTATCGTCCATTTGACTCAATAGCGAAGCTACAGTGGCGAATCCCTGTTGTTTATCCTTGCTTTGGGCGTTCTTGCGGATCACCTCCAGCGGCGCTATGGCCTCGTCTTCCCGCCCATTGCGCAACAGCGCCAGCACCAGTGCCTGTTGGGCCTGATCGCTGGCAGGATCGAGCGCCCGCCAGCGCTGTGCCAGATCCAAGGCAGTGGCATTATCTTTCATGATCAATGCCAGCATCGTCGCGCGTTCCACTACCTGCGGATCATTACTGCTGATCGCGGCCTGACGGTAGTTGCTCAGCGCTACATCAAGCTGGTCACGCTTGCCCGCCAGCTCTGCCAACAGTATGTGATACATCAGCTCAGCACGGGGGCTGGGTTGCAGTGTCGGTTGGATCGTATATTCCGGAGTAATGGGCGCCTGCGCATCTACCACGGTCGCGCAGCTACTTAATAGCAGACCACTGAAACCAAACACCTTCAAAAGCAATCTATTCATCGCAGGGCATGTTTATCATTGGGTTCCGGCGGCTGGAGAACCGCTCGAAACGGGGTTGGTGCAAGATGGGAGCGCCAGAATCCAGGATATGGCGTGCCAATGCATGCATTCAGGGAGGGCAATCGCTCGTCTGATCGTCCAACAACGAACTATAACCTTGTCATTCACCTATTTTATCCCGCAAAATCCCGCTATTTTTCAGCTCAATCAGATAGGTCCATGCCACTATTGGCTCTCGGCATCAATCATCAAACTGCTCCGGTCAGTGTCCGTGAGCGGGTCGCTTTCGC
>JACSSB010000085.1 GCA_014879435.1 Phycisphaerales bacterium | reverse complement strand
ATCTTCTTTTCGCCCAGATGGCGCATGTCCAGCAACACGCATTCGCCCCACGGGGTCGAGACGGTATTGCCTTTTTGCATTTCGTGCCAGAACGCCTGACTGAGGCGGTCACGCGGACCGAGTTCCATGGTCTTCAGTACCGGCTGGCCTACCGGGGTTTCCGGTCCCATGCCGTAATCCTGCAGATAGCGGCGGCCATCTTTGTTGACCAAGATACCGCCTTCGCCACGACAGCCTTCGGTGAGCAGAATGCCGGTATTGGGCAGGCCCGTGGGATGGTACTGCACGAATTCCATATCCTTGAGCGGGACGCCAGCGCGGTAGGCCAAAGCCATGCCATCACCGGTCTTGATGGCGCCGTTGGTGGTGAACGGGAACATGCGTCCCGCGCCACCAGCAGCGATGATCACCGCACCCGCCTGAAACTGTCTCATTTCGCCGCTACGGATTTCCATGGCGGTGAAACCCTGGCAGCGGCCATCGTCCACTAACAGGTCGGTCGCATAGTATTCATCGAAGCGTTGGATGCTCGGATACTTCAGCGAAGTCTGAAATAGGGTGTGGAGGATGTGGAAGCCGGATTTGTCGGCAGCGAACCAGGTGCGCTTGATTTTCATGCCACCGAAGGGCCGCACGGCTACTGATCCGTTTGGTTCACGGCTCCACGGGCAGCCCCAGTGCTCCAGTTGGATGAGCTCCTTGGGCGCTTCGTTGATGAAGTATTCGACCGCATCCTGGTCGCATAACCAGTCGCCACCGCCAACGGTATCGTTGAAGTGTAGGTCGAAGCTATCGTCGGGTTTGATGACGCCAGCCGCGCCACCCTCGGCTGCGCAGGTGTGGCTGCGCATCGGATATACCTTCGAGATGAGGGCGATGCGAAGCTTGGGATCAGCTTCGGCAAGTGCGATTGCGGCGCGCAAACCCGCTCCTCCCGCACCGACGATGGCGACGTCTGTTTTAATAATCTCCATTACTTCGGCTCCTCGGCGTGATGCCAGGCAGGTTTATAGAGGCTTATGAGAGTATAGAATGTCAAACTGACAGTTTAGCCTGTTTGCGTGAAGTGACGATCAAACGTATCCCACGTTACGGTTACGTTTGGGTTTGGGGTATTTATGTAGAGAGTGGTTGACACTGGAGTGCTGTCGGATTCTCTAAGGGTGGGCGCTGGAGAGACCACAATTTCATTGTGTCCCGGAATTATTCGGATATGCGCGTTCAGGTCAAGTTTTGAGAAGCGTTTAGGGTCGGGAAATTCGCTAAACCGATTCAAGTTGTACTTAAATTCAGGCTAGCTGCCTTCAGCACACCCGGTTCGACTTGCAGTGGCACGATATCGACGCTATCGATTTGCGCACAGTAATCCAGATCGGTCTCACAGCCCAGCGCCGCTAGGTTGCGACCATGATGTGCATAGCGCAGTAGTTGCGGTAACCGGGTCTGCCAGCGTTCAAACAGCGCCATGGCGGCAATCGATTCGTCATCGCCCGCGCAGTCGTTGTCTTGTGCGGCGTTTAGAGCGCAGGCGATGGCTCCCGCACAAATCGTGTCTTCCAAGGAAAAGCTGCCGTGCCAACCAGCGGCCACGATCCAGACCGTATGCGGTTGCTGTGCTAACAGATAACGGACTACCGCAGCCCGATTGGTCAACGCCGCCGTTAGCAGGATCGGCACGCAGCGCACTCGCTCCAGGGCACGGGTGCCATTGGTGGTGCTCATGAACAGGCGCTTGCCGCTGACTCGTGTCGGGGTGCATTCCGCTGGCGAGTTGCCCAGATCGAAACCTTCCAGTTTTATGCCGCCGCGCTCGCCAGCCAGTAAGCGCCGTTCCGTCGGCCAGCGCTGGCTGATTCGAAACAGCGCATCCAGATCATCGAAGACTTGAATCGCTTCCGCCCCCGATTCCAGAGCAGTCGCCATGGTAGTGGTAGCGCGCAGCACATCGATGACGATGGCGCAATCCGGTGGTTCAAGGCTAAGACCGCCCTTGCGCGCTGCGCTGTGTGTATCTGGAACCTGATCGGGGGTGTGATAAACGAAAATTTCCATAAATGGTTATTTTTCTGGACGTCGGCGCAGTATAGATCGCTTCAAGATGGACAAGCCATAAGATTATCTATCTTTTTATTAAGGCTAATCTAGGTTAGTGCCAAGTACCATACATCGGGTGTAGCGAAAGTGCCGTGGCTTGTATTTTATTGCGGTAACCGCCCCTGTATCTCCGCCTTACGAGTGACCAATTTCCCAGTGAGCGAGATCTCGTATCGCCGCTGCCAGTGGGCTGAATTGCAGTACCAGTGCTCGTTCGGCTACATGGTGCGCTTCGACCCACGCACCAACTCCTAGCAGAGCCACGGCCTGTCGTTCCAGGGAGGTGGCTTCGGCTTCGATAGCCAGCAACATGCTCAGATCTGCACCGCAGCGATAGCAGACTGGCTCCTCTTTGAATCGGGCGCGGCAAGCCGGGCAGCGTTCCATCAGGATTCCAGGTAGAACAGAAGATCAGCGAGCGCCGCCATCGGTTCGGACAGGGCCGAGGAATCGTTGCTGTTCAGTGCGTCCTTGATCTGTTCGATTAAATTGATCAATTCTTCGCGATCATCTTCAGTGGCGCTGTTCAGTAGCCGCTCCGCTTTTTCTGTCAGCGCACGCGCCTGGACGATGAGTTGGTGGTCGCTCATACCTGCCGTTGTTTCGGCAGTCTTTCCTCCATCCGCGAACAGAGCATCGACCCGTGCACGTGCATTTTCCAGTTCTCCTTTCTGGAAATGGGAGAGTACGTTGTCGATACGGATCGATTTTTCCAGACCGGTTTTTTTCTCCCGCGCTGACACGTTCATGATTCCATTCAAATCGAGAGAGAATTGGATGATGATCGGATTGCCGGACGGTACCTTGCTCAGATTCTCTACGAGGAATTGGCCGAGTTCGATGTTATTCAAGGCATCTGGATTCTCACCTTGATAAACATGTACCTGTACCGTCTCCTGTTGATCGTACAAGGTATAGACCACATCGCTTTTGGTGACCGGAATAGGCGTATTCTTGTGAATGATCGGCACATAGGTGAAGGGATAGGGTATGCCGTCTAGCTCGCTCAAGGCGCTGGTGCCAAAGGTATAAGGGGTGATGTCTACCAATACCGCCGAGACCGTCTCACCGGCCAGCATCCCGGCCTGGATGGCGGCACCAGTGGCGACGCACAGATCGGGGTTGACTTCGGCCCGTACCGTTAACCCGAGATCCTTTTCCAACCGTTGGGTGATCAAGGGAGTGCGGGTGGCACCACCCACCAGCAGTACCTCGTCGATGTCAGAGACGGTCAGGTTGGCCCCTTTCAAGGCGACATGCACTGCCTCCAAAGTTTCGTCGATGTAATCGGCGATCATGTCCTCATATTCATCGCGGGACAGCTCCAGCGCTAGGTTAACCGGCGTGCCGTCGTGTTCCAGCAGGTACTCTTCTTCGATGCGAATATAAGGTTGATCAGACAGGGTGATCTTAGCGATTTCCGCTGCTTGGGTGATGCGGGCCATGGCCTTGCGGGAACCGCTTGGATCGATGCCCTGTTCTTGCAGATGATGGACAAG
>JACSSB010000060.1 GCA_014879435.1 Phycisphaerales bacterium | reverse complement strand
GATCGGCGCTGGCCACGCGTCATCCCCTATGTCGATTACCCACAATTGTCCACAATCCTCGGCTATCCGTTGCAGCCAGCGGTGATCCTTTTGGCCCCGGAAGCTCCAGACGGCTATTGGCGCGATTGGCGACCCCGATTTGGTGGATTGGGACCGGAGCGTCATCGCGGCTATGCCGTGCAATGGTTTGCCTTGGCAGTGACTCTGATCATCCTTTATGGATTTGCCGCTATGCGCCGCTCGCCACCTTTGGAATGAATCCTGCCCATGCGTGTCGATTCGGCTTTGATCCGTGCTTGCCTCATCTCAGCCTCTTGGCGGCAACGGCTGCTCCTGCTACTCATCATCGCTTGCTTCGTATTACCACTGCTTGCAGCTTGGCTACTGGTGGATCATTGGCGACCCACTGGTTCGGCCCAGCATGGTCAATTACTGAACCCAGCACGTTCCCTGGATCTGCAATTTGATCGAGTGGATCGGCAGCAGGTGGAAAATGAGACATTGCGGGGACGCTGGGTACTGGTTTATGTCGGTGTCGCTGGACAATGCGATCCGCGCTGTCAAACCGCGCTCTATGATCTGCGGCAAGTCCGGTTGGCATTGGGCAGGGATATGGATCGCGTCGTGACCTTATTATTATTGGATCGAATGCCGGAGGACGGATTGGGCTGGTGGTTAGCTACCGAATATGTCACTCTCCTGATCGGCGTCGCCGATTCCAGGACTCGTGATTCCTTGTCGCAACCCTTCGGTCAGCCCAGCCCCTCTGGCGACGAATTTTATTTGCTGGACCCCTTGGGTAATCTGCTGATGCGTTATCCGGTCACAGTCGATCCGCGGGGTGTACTCAAAGATTTGAAGCGGTTGCTACGCTTGTCCAAGATTGGATAACACCATGCAATCAAAAGCTTTTCTGCGCCTAGCCTGGGTCGCATTGGCACTGACCTTCGTGGTGGTGGTGCTGGGTGCCTACGTGCGCTTGTCGAATGCTGGATTGGGTTGCCCCGATTGGCCCGGTTGCTACGGTCATTTGGATGTGCCGGATGGTGCCGAGCAGATCACCGCTGCCAATGCAGTTTATCCTCACCGGCCAGTGGAACCGGACAAAGCTTGGAAGGAAATGGTCCACCGTTATTTTGCCGGGAGTCTGGGATTGTTGATCTTAGCCTTGGCAATACTGGCCTGGCGGAAGCGGCGCGAGCCAGACCAGCCGGTAGTCTTACCGTTGATTTTGCTGGGATTGATCGTTTTTCAGGCATTACTGGGGAAGTGGACCGTGACTTGGCAGTTGAAGCCGGTAGTGGTCATGGCGCATCTGCTGGGAGGAATGACGACGCTCGGTTTATTAGCCTGGCTGGTGTTGCGTCAAGGGCGCTATGGAATTAGGACTCCACTGCTTATCGATCATGGAAGGGCGCTGCGCGGTTTTGCCTTGCTGGGATTGTTGTTGGTGGTGGCTCAGATCGCATTGGGTGGTTGGACCAGTGCCAACTATGCGGCGCTGTCCTGCCCGGATTTTCCGACTTGCCAAGGGTATTGGTGGCCACCGATGGAATTCCGCGAAGCTTTTACCTTGTGGCGCGGCTTAGGTGTGTCTTATGAAGGCGGTGTGCTGGGCAATGATGCGCGAGTTACTATCCATATGATGCATCGGCTGGGTGCTTTGGTAGTGTTGTGCTATCTCGGTGGGCTGCTCTGGCGACTGCTCGTTTCGACGCCAAGCCAAAGCGTGCGGCTAGTTAGCCTAGCAATTGTCGTTTTGCTATGCATCCAGCTCAGCTTGGGTATCGCCAATGTGCTAATGCGGTTGCCCCTGCCGGTAGCGGTAGCCCACAATGGTGGGGCGGCGTTACTCCTGCTGTCCTTGGTGATGCTCAACCATGTGCTGCGGCCGAAACCTGTGCTATGAGGTCCACCGCCATTCAAATCTTACGCACCGGTTTTTATCGCCACGCACGGGACTATTTGGAATTGACCAAACCGCGGGTGGTCGCGCTGATCACCTTCACCGCGATGGTCGGTATGTTGTTAGCTACTTCGACCATGGTCCCATGGTCGATCCTCTTGTTTGGATCGATGGGTATTGCCCTGATGGCAGGTTCCGCTGCTGCCATCAATCATCTGGTGGATCGGCGAGTGGATGCCATCATGAAGCGCACATGCCATCGTCCCCTGCCCAGCGGCCAATTGGAGGCGTGGCAAGTACTGAGTTTTGCTTTGGTTATCGGCATATTAGGCTTGATTTTGCTGTGGGTGTTCACCAATCCGCTAACGGCGGTTTTGACGCTGGTCTCGCTGATCGGTTACGCGGTGATCTACACCCTATTCCTCAAGCGAGCAACGCCACAGAATATCGTGATCGGCGGGGCAGCCGGCGCGGCTCCACCCTTGCTCGGTTGGACGGCGGTAAGCGGTCAGATCGATTCGGGAGCACTGCTACTGTTTTTGATCATCTACGTTTGGACCCCGCCCCATTTCTGGGCGCTGGCGATCCATCGCCGCCGCGATTACGTTGACGCCGGTATCCCCATGCTACCGGTGACGCACGGTGTCGCGTTCACCCGATTGCACATCCTGCTGTATACCATTCTATTGTTCTTAGTGACATTATTGCCCTTTCTGACGGGTATGAGTGGCTGGATTTACCTGAGCTGCGCCGTGTTGTTGGGTATCCGCTTTCTCAGTTATGCAGTCCGTTTGTTCACGACGGGTGATGATCGGCTGGCCCTGCCGATTTTTAGCTTTTCCATCATCTATCTGTTTGGATTATTTGCGGCGTTAATAGTGGATCACTATTCCTTCCTTCTGATCCAGCAGTTCTAGCATCGAAGCCCATCCACTCCCAAGACAGTTGAGTTATTACGGGGATAGTTATTTTTCAAAATATTAGTTGATTCTAATTGAGCAAACCCGACAGTTATTAGTAGAATAAAATTACCGTCCAGACCTATCGGACTTGGTTCCAACCCCTAATTACAAGTATCGGAAAATTCCCGAAAAACTTTCAACTTATGGCTTGCTCAGGAGACTTGGATATGACCCAAAGCCCAGCACTGCCGGCCGAGCAATATAATTACGACATCGTCCGAAAATTCACCATTATGGCTATGGTGTGGGCGGTACTCGGCATGAGCGTTGGCGTCTACATTGCTAGCGAACTGGCTTGGCCCTTCCTCAATCTCGATATCCCGGCTTTGACATTCGGCCGATTGCGCCCAGTTCATACCACACTGGTCATCTTCGGGTTCGGCGGCAGTGCCCTGTTTGCCACCTCCTATTACGTGGTCCAACGGACTTCTCAGGCACGATTGGCCCTTCCCTGGCTGGCCGAATTCACCTTCTGGGGCTGGAGTGGTGGCGTAGCGCTCGGTGCGCTGAGCTACATGATGGGTATTACCCAGGGCCGTGAATATGCCGAGTTCGAATGGCCGCTGGATATCGCCATCGCGGTGGTTTGGGTATCGTATCTCGCGGTGTATGTGGAAACCCTGCGTCGCCGCAGCCAGCCACACATCTATGTAGCCAACTGGTTCTATTTGGCCTTCATTCTCGCGGTTGCCCTGCTGCACATCTTCAATAATCTGGCGATACCGGTCAG
>JACSSB010000291.1 GCA_014879435.1 Phycisphaerales bacterium | reverse complement strand
GGCCTAATTCCAGGACGGATATCGTGCTACCATATTCACCGAAGCGCTGGGAGCTACCGATCACAGGAGGTATCGGCATTCTTCCTACCTGCCGAAACCTGAATGATTAACCCGAGCATATAGAAAAAATACGCGCCCTTGGGAGCAAGACTGTCATGAAAACCCGTGTTACTTGGCTGGAAGACATGACTTACGTGGCCGAATCATCCAGTGGCCACGCTGTGGTACTGGACGGCCCGCCGGAATTGGGCGGCCACAATCTGGGACCACGACCGATGGAAATGCTCCTGATGGGCATGGGTGGTTGCACCGCGATCGACGTAGTCAATATCCTGCGCAAGGCGCGACAGGATCTGCGCGGCTGTGAGACGCTGGTCGATGCTGAACGGGCCACCGAAGATCCCAAAGTGTTCATCCGCATTCACGTTCACTTCATCCTGACCGGCGTGAACCTGAATAGCAAACACATCGAACGCGCCATCCATCTATCGGCGGAGAAATACTGCTCGGCCTCGATCATGCTGGGTAAAACCGCACAGATCACTCATACTTTTGAGATCCGCGAAGCCTGAGCATTCACCCTGACGCCAAGCCAAATCCTGGTTTCGCCATTTAATCCCGTCATACTCGTGCGCTTTCCGTGAGATGCCGATTGATGCGTTGGCCAGCTTGGCTTTTGCAGCGGTCAAGGAGCGAATTGCAGTGACTTCAGAGCCAATGCCCAAACTGCAATTACAAGGATTCAATAACCTTACAAAGACATTGAGTATCAATCTTTACAATGTCCGTTACGCCTCGACCACAGAGCAACAGAAACGCTACATCGCCTCTATCGATGAAGCGTACAATGCCAAACGTCTCACTCAGATCCTGGACGATATCTCTCGAATCATCGGTGCCAATATCCTAAATATCGCCCGACAAGACTACGAACCTCAGGGTGCCAGCGTGGCCATGCTGCTCTCCGAGGAGTTCAGTGCATCTGAGTGCTTATCTGATATCGAATCGCCTCGACCATTACCAGAAACGGTGCTCTGCCATTTGGATAAGAGCCATATCACGGCTCACACCTATCCAGAAAGCCATCCTGGTAACGACATCAACACTTTCCGTACCGATATCGACGTATCGACCTGTGGGCGCATCTCCCCGCTCAAGGCCCTGAATTCTCTGATCCGCAATTTTGCCGCCGATGTCGCCATCATTGACTATCGGGTGCGAGGCTTTACCCGCGACCTGAGCGGCCGGAAACACTTCATCGACCATCCGATTCACTCGATTCAAAACTACCTCGCCAAGGACATACTGGAGCGGTATCGAATGATCGACGTCAACATCCATCAGGAACACCTCTTCCACACCAAGATGATCCTGAAAAGCTTCGAGCTGAATAATTACCTATTCGGCATCGATAAGCAGGACATCCCTGTGCACGAGCAGGCGGAGATCGAGCGGCGCCTGCAGCAGGAAATGGCGGAAATCTTCTACGGCGAAAACCCGCATCAGGATTTGCAGGTTTAGAAGCAGCTATGAAATCGCCCGTTGCAATTGGATCATGGTTAAACCCAATAGGTGGTCTGCGTCATCACCTTGGACATGCCCCGCATCAACGCACGCACCGCTAACGGTAAAGAGGCGCCGCCAGCAGCCAAGGCACCGGTCGCATGACGCGCCTCATCTTCCCGCATCTGCTCCAAAATAGCGCGGCTAGGCTGATCCTCGGATGGCAAGCGTTCCAGATGAGCATTCAAATGCTGAATTACCTGTCGTTCGGTTTCGGCGACGAAACCCAGGCTCCAGCGATCTCCCGCCTTGCCAGCGAGTGCGCCGATAGTCAAGGCGCCTGCATAAAACAATGGATTGAGCAGGCTGGGACGCGTATCCAGCTCTTTCAAACGGGCCGCACACCAAGCCAGATGATCGTTTTCCTCGTTGGAAGCTTGCTCCATTTGGCCGCGCACTGCGTCCAATTGGGCAGTCAGTGCCTGACCTTGATAGAGCGCTTGGGCACAAACTTCGCCACTATGATTAACCCGCATCAATCGTCCGGCCTGCTGGCGCGCCTCGGACGATAACTCGGTAGGTGGCGTAGCGGTAGCCGGATTGCTGCGGCCGGTGGTAGTCGGCCTGCCAAAAACGGTGCGGAGCGCCTGATCCAGATTGATCAGTAGAACATCAACGGGGGTATAGTAACGGGTTGTCATGGGCTTAAGCTTGAGTTTGGATCGAAGAGGAATTGAAGTGTCCTATTATCGCTACCACGTCTTTTTTTGCACCAACCTGCGATCAGACGGATCGCAGTGCTGTCAACAATGTAATGCGCAGGAAGCCCGCGATTACGTCAAGCAGCGCGTCAAGCAACTTGGCCCGGCTATTCCCGACAAGGTCCGAATCAACACCGCCGGCTGTATGGACCGCTGTAGCGAAGGACCAGTCATAGTCGTTTATCCAGAAGCGACTTGGTATAGCTATGTCGATCAAACCGATCTTGACGAGATCATCGAACAGCATCTGATCAATGGCCGGGTGGTAGAACGATTGTGCATCTAGAGCAATTGATCGCGATTTTTTGGGGTTCCTGCATGCTGGAGGGGGTTGTGGGACGAATAGCGCTCGAATACAATGCGCGACTCACTAAGTAGACACGGACTTTTCGGAGCACGTTACAATGAAAACTTTCAGCGCCAAGCCGGCCGAGGTCAAGCGCGACTGGTACGTGATCGACGCCACGGACAAGGTTCTGGGCCGGCTGTCGAGCGAGATCGCACGTCGCTTGCGTGGTAAGCACAAACCCGAATATACCCCTCATGTCGATACCGGCGACTACATCATCGTGGTCAACGCCGACAAAGTGCGGACGACCGGCCGGAAACAGACCGACAAGTTTTATTACCGTACCACGGGCTACGTCGGCAATATCAAATCGATCTCGATGGATAAGTTGCTGCAAAAAGCTCCAGAACGAGTCATCGAAATTGCCGTCAAGGGGATGTTGCCCAAAAATCCGTTGGGGCGCGCGATGTTCCGTAAGCTGAAGGTTTACGCGGGCGCCGAGCATCAGCACACTGCCCAACAACCGAAGCCCCTGGAATTGGTCGGTTAACCTCGATTGACGCCTCACAGTAAATGGAACAGGCAGGAATGAACGAAAATCAACATTACGGTACCGGCAGACGCAAAACTGCCACGGCACGGGTTTTTTTGCGGCCAGGTAACGGTAACATCGTGGTCAATCAGCGCCCGCTGAGTGACTACTTTGGGCGTGAAACCTCCTGTATGGTGGCGTATCAAGCCCTGGAAGTTACCGATCTGAAGGATAAGTTCGATGTTTATGCAACCGTCAGGGGCGGCGGCATCACTGGACAGGCCGGGGCGATCCGTCATGGTATTACCCGGGCATTGATCGAATATGATGAGAGCCTGCGTGTTCCGCTGCGTAAAGCTGGCTTCGTTACCCGCGACGCTCGTGAGGTAGAACGGAAGAAGGTTGGCCTACGCAAGGCCCGGCGTGCAACCCAGTACTCCAAGCGCTAGTCAAGGAATCTTGGGGGATCGTCTAGCGGCAGGACTACGGACTCTGACTCCGTCAACCTAGGTTCGAATCCTAGTCC
>JACSSB010000061.1 GCA_014879435.1 Phycisphaerales bacterium | reverse complement strand
CAGTCAGTATTTGACAAGTGATAATTGACGATTTACAAATAAAAGATGATCGAAAATTTCAAGGATCGGAGATTGAAACGCCTGTATGAGCGCGGAGATCGCAGCAAGATACAAGCGGATTTAGTCAATAAAGTTGAGCGTGTTTTGGCGCGATTGGATCAGTCCCTTGTTATTGACGACATGAACTTGCCCGGTTACCGGTTGCACGAACTGAAAGGCGATCTGAAAGAATTTTGGAGTGTCAGCCTTTCAGGCAACTGGCGGATTATCTTCCGCTTTGAGAATGGCAAGGCGTATGACGTGGAGATGATTGATTACCACTAGATTATTAAAGAGAGACCTTTATGCCGATGAAAAATCCACCACATCCCGGTCAATCCATCAAGCTGGATTGTCTGGAACCGCTTGGCCTATCGGTCACGGACGGCGCTAAAGCGCTGGGCGTAACCCGGCAGGCCCTGAGTAATGTGATTAACGGCAAAACAGGAATTTCTGCTGAAATGGCAACGCGGCTTTCCCAAGCATTTGGTGGGACCGCTGAGGTTTGGTTGCGGATGCAGATCGCCTACGATCTCGCGCAGGTTCAGCAGAAAAATATTCACGTTGCGCGCTTCGAACCTGCCTAGGTAATCAGAGTAAACCTCTTGCATAAGTCGAGCTTGCTTAGGTTTGGTAGCATAAAATCAGCCACTTAAATTGCTTTTGCAAGAGGTCTAGTACGAATTGCTGCCTATTCCATCACGCTTAGAAAATTACATCCTTTGTGAACAGTCTCTAAGGAGACCAGATGACTATCAGGGAAATGACCGAGAAAGATCTCGATCGTGTTAGCGCCATTTGTATCGAGTCATTCATGGAATCGGTAGCTGCTTCTTTATCTGAGCAAGGCATCTCTACTTTTAAAGAAATCGCCTTATCAAATGCTTTTTCAAGCCGTATGCAAGAAGATAATATGATGCTTGTTTCAGAGGAAGGGAATCAGCTCAATGGTGTCATCGAGCTAAAAAAAGGCTGCCATGTGGCCATGCTGTTCGTTGATCCAAAGCACCAAAATAAAGGCGTTGGGAGAAAGCTAATTTCTGCCGCTTTGAACCATGTAAGAACTGATATTTTAACGGTAAAGGCATCGCTCTCCTCAGTGCCCGCATATGTCAAATATGGCTTTGAGTGCAAAGGGGATACAGCCGAATCAGAAGGCTTGATTTACCAGCTAATGGAACTGGAACTTAATAAACCCACGCAGCCGACTGTTGAAACGTCGGTTAATTGAAAGGATAGGCCCCACACATGGCTGATGATCGCTCCATCCTTTTTGCTGATCTGGAATACGCCGCTGCTCGGCGCGATCCGCAATTCGTTCCGTGGGTTCTGGAATTTCTGACTCAACCCGATCCGCCCGCTGGTCAACCGGAAGATCCAGCGGATGATTATCAGCCACAGCCGCTATCGCCCGATGCTTGGTCACTGGATCGCCTGCGCCAAACCTTGAGTCCACAAGCCCTGGCGGGTAAAAACGATGATGAGCGACAAGCATCGCGTACTGGAGCTTGGGCCGCATTGTTGGCATCGTCCAATCCGCCACCGCGCCTGAAACTCGGTCAATTACTGCTGGATTTATATGCGGCTGATGACGAACCGGCACGTGCCTTACTGCTGGCATTGATTCCCCAACTTCCACCAAATGCAATCAAATGGGGAATCTGGCAGGGCATCAAAGGGATTTACAAGCAAGCCGAACAACGCTACGACCTCGCCATGCTGGGCGTGCTGTGTTATCGCCTGGATAACCAACCCAGGCTGGACAATGGCGATATTTCGCGCGGTACTTGGCTGTACATGCGCCGCCGCGCTTGGCGCTATCTACGGCAACTGGGTCAAGCCTTGCCTGAGTTATTTCCGGTGTATGCCAGTCAAGTCTTGCGCCACTACCCGCCTCAGTGCAATTTTCGCTACTGTTGGATCATCAATCAGATTTGGCGGCACAAAGACCTGATCGGTACCACCGACCAGGGCGTACTGAGTAGCAATGGGCCACCCGAACAATTGGAGCGTCGCGCCTTCGACGATGCCTGGAAAATCAGCCCCACGCCACTGCTACAGTTGTTGGAAGAAGCCCGTCATCCGCAAGTCTGCAACTTCGCTATTCGTGGGTTGGAGCAAGACTTTAAAGACACCTTGCGCCATATCGAACCCGCTTGGCTGGTTCGACTCGGTACCAAGCGCCTGGATGCCGCTCATGAATTCGTCATCCATGGCTTCATTATCAAACTGCTGCGCGACAATCCCGAATTCCATCAATCGAAACTAAAGCAACTGGGCTTGCATGAAATGGTGCTGGGATTGCTACACAGCAGCAATGAACTCGCCATCCGTTACGCTATCGATTACGCCCGCGCCTATGCCACCGACCTGCCCACCGCCGAGTTGCTCAAACTGGTACAAAAAGGCATGCCGGAAGCACGGATCTTCGCCATCGCCCTGCTTGAACAACGCAAACCAGCCGAATTGGGCTTGCCGACTCTGCTCAAGCTGCTGACGGTATCCGCCAGTGCCACGCTCGCCAAGGCCAAACTGCGGCAGGGTTTTCGGCCCCAGGACATCAGTGCCGAACAGTTCGTCGAAGTCGCGCTCACCGTCACCGGAACACGTGTTGGTGGAACGGCACTGGATGTGCTCCTGGAATTTTACAAAGAAGGCCAGCTTAAAGTACCCGCCGCCTACTACCGGCAACTGCTGGACGATCCGCGCTGTACAGCGGCTGCCCGCCAGCGTGCCTTGCGAGCGCTGGTCGATTATCCGGGCCGCGAGATCGGCAGTGAATGGCTACAAAAAGCGCTACTCGACCCGCAACTCAACAGCACGGTCGCTAATTGGCTGCGGCAAGGCAAACTGAAAGGTGAAGATTTAGACGTCGAATGGCTCAAGGGTCTCGCCATGCGTCCGGCGCTGCGGCTACTGGCGTTGCAGTTGCTCGGTGATTCGGAACTGGTCGCACCGAGCCGTATCGGACTGCCTTGGTTGCTGGCGATGGCACGGCAGGCCAATCCGACCCTGCACGATTTCGCGCATCGTTATCTACTGGAATCCTTCCGCCCCAATGACTTCGCCACCAGCGACCGCAGCGGGATCGATCACTTGTGGGAATTGGCTTGTGGCTCCACGCAACCGGAGCCGATCCGTCGTTTTGCCGCTACCTATCTCAAGGTGCATCACCCGAAAATTGGCCCAAACGACCCCGAAACACAAGGCTTCAACATCCAGCCCGGCTTGACCACCGCCGATTATCCGCTGAGTCGATTGCGGCCACTGTTCACCGATCCACGCCCGGATCTACGCCGACTGGCAGTCGCCATCGCCCGTGAGGAATTGCGCGCCTGGGACGAACCCACCCTGCTCTACCAACTCGCCGACAGTGAATATCGTGAACCGCGTGCCTTTGCCATCGAACAATTATTGCTCTTGGGCGAAAGCACGATGGAACCGACACTACCCATCGCATGGCTATTACCAGAGCGCGTGTTTCAGCTGGCCGAAAGCCGCCACAAGCTCACTCGTGAAACGGCATTGACTCTGATTCGCCGCCATCAGGAGCAACTCGGCGATCCGGCACGGCTGGCTTGGCTGATGGAAAG
>JACSSB010000219.1 GCA_014879435.1 Phycisphaerales bacterium | reverse complement strand
TTCACCCCCCGCTGGGGGGTGAAGCGTTTATGGCAGCAATTTTTCAAAACAGGCTTTTATTTAAGATATAGGCTTTAGACGGAAGCCAGTTTTCTCTCACCATTGCGGCACGCCATGCTTTGATGGATCGCAATGACGCGAGACTTCAGAAATGGCCAATATCATCGTTTGCGCCGTTCAACCGTCAGTTGAGTGATCATGTCCGAACAAAGTGTTTCGCTTTATCAAAAGCGTATTCAAATCTATCCACGTTCCGTCAAAGGTCGTTTCCGCAACCTAAAGACTGGAGTTTTGGTTCTGGCCTATATCGTTTATTACCTGCTGCCTTGGCTGCGCTGGGAACGACCGAACGCGCCGAACCAAGCCGTGCTGTACGATTTGCCAGGACGGCATTTCTATATTTTCGATCTGACCATCCAGGTTCAGGATATTTTCTGGCTGGCCGGAGTGCTGATCATCTTCGCGATCCTACTATTTTTCGTAACCGGCATCGCGGGTCGGGTCTGGTGTGGCTACTTCTGTTTCCAAACCTTGTGGACAGATCTATACATGTTCGTCGAGCGCTGGATACAAGGCGAACGCCCGGCGCGGATGCGGTTGGATCGAGGGCCATGGAACCGTGAAAAATGGTTGAAGAAGGGTGCGACCTACGGTTTATGGCTACTGATCGCGTTCTGGACCGGTTTGACCTTCGTGATGTATTGGGTTAATGCGCCGACCCTGGTCGTCGAAATATTTACGGGTCACGCCCCCTATGCGGCCTATTTCACCACTTTTTTCCTGACGACGACGACTTTTGTCATGGCCGGATTGGCGCGGGAGCAGGTGTGTACCTACATGTGCCCCTACGCCCGTTTTCAGAGTGCGATGTTCGATCATGACACCCTGATTGTTTCCTATGATCAACGGCGGGGTGAAGGTGCCAAAGGTCGGGCCAAACTGGGCAAGGGTCTGAAAAGCCGCGAGGAGCGACAGGCTCAAGGAGTGGGTGACTGTATTGATTGCGGTTACTGTGTTCAGGTCTGCCCTGTGGGTATCGATATTCGCAACGGCTTGCAATATCAATGTATTTCTTGCGCGCTTTGTATCGATGCCTGTGACATCGTGATGGATAATCAGCGGTGGCCGCGTGGTTTGGTAGGTTATACCTCTGAGAATGCGCTAAACGGCAGAAAGACGCGTCTGATCAAACCCAAGACCATCGGTTATGGCGTAATTCTGACGGCGACAACCACCCTTCTGATCTGGAGCGTACTGACTCGTACCCCCTACAATGGAACGGTGGAGCAGATCCGGCAACCGCTCTACACCCTGTTATCAGATGGCAGTATCCGCAACAGTTATGAGATCAAATTGAATAATAAACTGACGGCAGCGATGACACTCGGTATCCGTATCGAGGGTTTGCCCGGTGCGAAACTGAGCATGGATGGTATGGAACGAATCGAGTTGGCACCACAAGAGCGCATCAAACTCTTGGCATGGGTTCAGGTTCCTCCGGCCGAAAAAGACAGATCATCGGGCCATCAGGTTACCTTTATCATCGAACCGCTGGCGGGGGTGGAAGCTACGCCAATCCAGCAGCGAGTGCCGTTTTATATCCCGGAAGAGGATCAATGAGCGATCTATTATTCAGCCTCGCGCTCGGGGCGGGGCTGATCGGGCTGGCCAATTTCGGTCTGGTCCGTTTTACGCACTGGGGCGCCAAGCGGGCCGCCATGGTGATGGCACTGGTGACGGTGGCTTTGTATGTGCCTTACAGCATCATCTTCTGGCCAGGCGGTGATGTATTCGCGATCCATCTGGGAATTTACCTACTCGCTTCCCTGGCCAGTGGCATGTTGCTAGGGGTTCGTAGCGCTGGCCAGGGTCTGCATTGGGGGCCAGCGGCCCTCATCGGTTTTTTCATATTCGTGATGATATCGGGTGCGGTGTTTATCTCGGTCGCTGAGCGTGGCCTCGATCCCACGCTATGGGGCTGGTTATTTCCCGAATCCAGTGAGCAGCGGGTGGTCAGCTCGAAGTTTCCTGGAGTGATCGCACGCGATTTTCACAAAAAGGAATCGCTGTACAATCAATATCTGCAGCAAGTCGAGCATCAGCGCCAGCGTGGCTGGCAGGTGAACAAGGGCTGGCTGAGCGAGCCGATTGCAGGCCAGTCCACCGGCTTTCGGGTGACGGTACAGACGCGCGAGGGTGATCCCGTCAGTGGCGCGACTGTGGTTGGACGATTTCTGCGACCCTCCACCAGTACGCTGGATATCGATTTTAAGCTGACCGAAGTCGCACCGGGTCGTTATGAAGCCGAAGTGCGCTTGCCAGTTCCCGGTCACTGGGATTTGATGCTGCAAATCCGCAAAGGAGAGGATTTGCACGAAATTCAAGCCAACACCCAAGTGCGGGATCGCTAGCCGGGTGGCACCAAATCCTATCGTAATCGTTCACCTCTCTCCTTTATTAAAGGGGGAGGCTGCACAGTTACATCCTATGATTCATCCTTACCCATCTTTGTGTTTCGTGGCCGCCCGATGTCCCTAACCTCCGAGTCGCTCACCTCTGAGCAAACGCACGCCACCGCGTTGGAAACCGCCTGCTTTCACTGCGGTTTACCGGTGCCGTCGGATGTGCATTGTGCCGTGGTGATTGAGGGGCAACGCCAAGCGATGTGTTGTCAGGGTTGTGAGGCAGTGGCCGAAGCTATCGTCGCTGCCGGTTTAACCGATTTCTACCGCCATCGCACCGCGCCCTCGCGTCGGCTGGAAGATTTGATTCCAGAACCCCTGCGTGGACTGGAGTTGTATGACCGCCCGGATCTGCAACGGGGTTTTGTCCGTGCTGATGGTGAGCATGTACGCGAAGCTGAGCTAATCCTTGAAGGCATCGTCTGCGCCGCTTGTGTCTGGCTTAACGAACGGCATGTTAATGCCTTGCCGGGCGTGCTGGAGTTTCGAGTCAACTACTCTACCCATCGTGCTTGGCTGCGTTGGGACCAGCGCCAAGTCAAGCTCAGCCAGGTTCTGGAAGCCATCACCGCTATCGGTTACGTGGCGCATCCTTTCGATCCCAATCGGCAGGAAGCCTTGCAGAAGCGTGAGCGGGCTGTAGCCTTGCGGCGGTTGGCAGTGGCCGGTTTGGGCATGATGCAGGTGATGATGCTGGCGGTGGGCCTGTACGTTGGCGAATACCAGGACATGGAAATTTGGGTTCGGGATTTCCTGCGCTGGATTTGCCTGATCCTGACGATACCGGTAGTGATCTACTCCGCACAGCCATTTTTCAGCGCCGCTTGGCGCGGGTTGCGTCGTCGGCAGTTGGGCATGGATGTGCCGATATCGCTGGCAATACTGGCCGCCTTCCTGGCCAGTATTTGGCATACCTGGCAAGGAAATGGCGAGGTCTATTACGATTCGGTGACCATGTTCATATTTTTTCTGCTGACTGGTCGATTTTTGGAAATGACCGCCCGCCACCGGGCCGGACGAATTTCTGAGGCGCTGGTGCGGATGCTGCCTGCCACCGCCACGCGATTGGATGCGGCGGGCGTCGAGCAGGTGGTGCCAGTGGCGGAACTGGTGCCGGGTGATCGGGTGCTGGTGCGGCCCGGTGAAACCATTCCAGCCGACGGACAGGTGGAAGAGGGTGCCAGCAGCGTGGATGAATCGCTGTTGACTGGTGAGAGTCTACCGCTCTCGCGCCAGCGCGGCGATGCACTGATCGGCGGTGCACTCAATATGGAAAGTCCACTGTTGATGCAAGTCGAGAAAGTCGGCGCCGAAACGGTGCTGTCCGCCATTATCCGCTTATTGGACCGCGCCCAGAGTGAAAAGCCACAACTGGCGTTGCTGGCTGATCACATCGCGGCCCGGTTTGTCACCGCGCTGCTGCTGGTGGCAACCATCGTGTGGCTGATCTGGTGGTCATTGAGCGATTTCGACACTGCATTCCGCATTACCCTGTCGGTGCTGGTAGTGACCTGTCCCTGTGCCCTGTCATTGGCCACCCCGACCGCTATCGTGGCCGCAACCGGCGCCTTGACCCGATTGGGCGTGCTGACCACCCGTGGTCATGCGCTGGAAACACTGGCGCAGACCACCGTGATGATTTTCGACAAGACCGGTACTCTCACTTATGGTCGACCACAGGTGGTGACGGTGGAACCGAAAAGTGGCTTGGACGCACAGTACTGCCTAGCGCTAGCGGCAGCGTTGGAGCGCGGTTCCGAACATCCAGTCGGCAGAGCGTTGGCGGAGGCGGTCGAGATGGCGATTCCTACCGCCATAGATCAACGTAATAGTCCGGGCGATGGGGTCGAAGGCTGGATCGAGGGCCAACGTTATCGGGTGGGACGCCCCAGCTTCGTGGCGGCACTGAGTGGAGTCGAAATTGCCGAGTACAGTGATGATCGTGATATTGCCAGTGTAACTGTTCAGTCCCCCCCTTTAGCAAAGGGGGGTGAGGGGGGATTTGAATCCCGTCGCTCGTATGAAATCCCCCCCGGCCCCCCTTTTTCAAAGGGGGGAGGTGAACGATTACCTGCCAGTAGCTGGGTGGCATTGGGCGACGAAACTGGGTTACTGGCTTGGTTTCAGTTGACCGATACCTTACGTCCCGGTGCACAGACGGCGGTAGCGGAGCTGAAGGCGCGTGGATTGCGGATATTATTGCTCAGCGGCGATCAGCCGGAGACGGTGGCTTATATCGCGCGCGAGGTCGGCATCACCGAGGCCGCAGGCGGCTTGTTGCCGCAAGATAAGCTGGAGCGACTGCGGGCACTGCAAGCGGAGGGGGCAGTGGTGGCCATGGTAGGCGATGGCATCAACGATACCCCAGTCTTGGCTGCCGCCCAGGTATCGCTAGCGATGGGTAACGGCACGCAGTTGGCCCACGCCACCGCAGATATGATTCTGTTGTCGGAACGACTCGAGCATCTGGCGCGCAGTGTGGATACGGCGCGGCGAACCTTGATCATCATGCGGGAGAATTTCGCCTGGGCGATCGGATACAATCTGATTGCGCTGCCATTGGCAGCGGGTGGTTGGCTGACACCCTGGATGTCGGCACTGGGTATGTCGTTCAGTTCGTTGCTGGTAGTGGTGAACGCGCTGCGGCTTCGGCAATCTTGAGCGGAGTGATGAGCGCATGAGAATCCTGTACCTGCTGATCCCGATGGCCCTGGGAGTAGTTGGAGTCGCGCTGTGGGCTTTTTTGTGGGCGGTACGAACCGGACAATTCGACGATCTGGAAGGACCGGCGCACCGTATTCTGATGGACGACGACGACCCGCGTATTCCTCGTTATGCTTCACGGCGAGATGACAATAAGTCCTTGAATGAATAGATTGAAGCGATTTAGTATTTCATTATAAACCACAAGGAGAATTACGATGTTCACCTTTCAAAATCTGCCGCTTGTCGTCATCCTGGTGTTATTGGTCGCCTCCTGGCTCAGCTTTTTCTCAGTTGTGCCTTGGGGCACTCTATTCTAAGCGTTCGCGTTCTTTTCCTGAACGGCACGTGGTGTGACCGTTCGGACTCGCGAAATCGCCGCCTTCCTCCTCGCTGGACAAGGCGGTTTTTTATTGCGACATCAGAAGCCAGATGCTGGAGTGAGGCGAAGAGGCTCGATCCATGATCGATATGGAGCTGGAACAAACATTATTGACGATCCTGGCGGATGGCCAGGAGTACACCGAAAGGGAACTTTGCGAGCGTCTGGCCGTGGAGCCGACCAGATTGATGCAAGCGGCGCGGGCTTGGTTGGACCTAGGGCTGGAGTTGTGCTTGTCGCCGAATGGGAGTTATCGCTTGGCGGAAGCGCTGGAATTGCTGGACCGTCAGCGAATCATGGCCGATTTGAGTGAGGAAGCCCGAACCCGTTTGAGTTGCTTGGAGGTATATCGGCTGCTGGATTCCACCAATACCTATTTACTGCACAAGGCGCATGAGCAGTGGCCCAGTGGCGCGGTTTGTCTGAGCGAGTGCCAGCAATCGGGGCGGGGTCGCAAGGGCCGTTCCTGGCAATCGCCCTTCGGTGCTGGATTATTCGGCTCATTGCTCTGGCGATTCGACGGAACCCCGACCGCATTGAGCGGACTGAGCCTAGCGACCGGTATCGCTGTGGCCCGAGCCTTACGCGTATTGGGGGTGGCGGAGGTCGGATTGAAATGGCCGAACGATGTGCTCTGGCGAGAACGCAAACTGGGAGGGATTCTGCTGGAATCCGGCTCCAGCGCGGGAGCGCTGCATGTGGTGGCTGGTATCGGTCTGAATGTGGCTTTACCGCCACAAGCGACACGGGCCATCGATCAACCCTGGGTCGATTTACGGGAAATTTTGGGCAAGAAAGAAGCTTCTCGCAATCGTCTAGCGGCCTTACTGATCAACGAACTGGTGGCAGTATTCGAACGCTTCGAGCGGGGTGGTTTTGCCAATCTGGCCGAGGAATGGATGAACTTTGATCTCAGCGCCGGTCGTCGCGTGCGCTTGCACTTGCCGAATGCTACGGTGACCGGCATCGTCCGTGGCGTGGATGCGAGTGGCGCATTGTTGCTAGAAGGTGCGGATGGTCAGATCAGTACCCATCTGGGTGGAGAAATCAGCCTGAGGTTTGAAGCGTGATCTTGTTGGCCGATGTCGGCAACAGTCGGGTGAAATGGGTGCATTGCGAGCAGGGCGTATTTTCCCAGCGCGGTCAAGCCAGTCGTGATGGAGCGGATTGGCTCGAACTCGCATCTCAAATGTGGGCAGATTTACCGCCCCCGGCACGGGTGATCATCGTGAGTGTGGCCGGTCCCGAGGCACGTGCTGGCTTGGTGGAATGGACCCAGCAGCATTGGGGAATCGAAGCGGAATTCGTAACTTCGACGGCTGCGGCGTGGGGTATTCACAATTCCTACGCTGAACCGGAACGGATGGGTGCAGATCGTTGGGTGGCGATGATCGCCGCACGGACGCTGAGCGATCAGATGTGCTATGTGGTGGATTGCGGCACCGCGCTCACCATCGATGCTCTGGCGGCGGACGGTCAACATCTGGGGGGAGTGATCATTCCGGGAATGCGCTTGATGCGTGAAGTGTTGTATCGGGAAACCCGGCAGATTCCGCCAGAAATGGGGCAGGTGCATTTATTCGGTCAAAGTACCCGTGACTGTGTTTGGGGTGGCGCAAGCTATGCGGTGGCTGCGGCAATCGATGGGGTGATCGAACGGATGATGGCACAGCAAGGCCCTGGCTTATGCGTGTTGACCGGTGGCGATGCCAAAGCTGTATCGCCTTATCTGCGCGGAACATATCGGCTGGAACCGGATTTGATTTTCAATGGATTGCAGGTGATCGCTGGAGAGCATCGGTCTGAGTTTGATTAGAAGATTCTGCGTTTGCGTGGTTAAGGTGTGCAAGAATTCGTACCATGGTCGTGGCGCTAAAAGCGAGTGAAGTCGGTTTCGGCTTGCGGGCACGGTATCTTTTTGAGTACCTTGAAAGGGCCATTTGAGTCGGCATGACAACCGAAACGATGGGTCATTATCCACGCTGGATGATTCTATGGAACCGCTCACACGCATCGAACGACACTTCGCCGCCAGCCTCGAAGCCAAGCAGCGCACCTTGGAAGCGATGGGGCCGCGCATCGTACAGGCCGCCGAACTGCTAGCTGACCGGCTGCGAAAGGCTAACAAGATCCTGATTTGCGGCAACGGTGGTTCAGCCGCCGATGCCCAGCATTTCGCTGCCGAACTGGTCAATCGCTTTGAAATCGAGCGGCCAGGGTTGGCTGCCATCGCGCTGACCACCGACAGCTCGGCGCTGACCTCCATCGCCAACGACTATGCTTTTGAGCAGATTTTCGCACGGCAGCTGCGTGCGTTGGGACGACCGGGTGACGTGCTGCTGGCGATTTCAACCAGCGGTGATTCGCCGAATGTGCGGGTGGCCATCGACGCCGCGCGCGAGCTGGGAATGACCACATTGGCATTGACCGGTCGCGATGGCGGTGCCATGGCCGACCAGCTTGGTGTTGATGATATCGAGATCCGAGTAGCGGCGAGAGCAACGGCGCGTATTCAGGAAACCCATATCCTCATCATTCATTGCCTGTGCGATCTGGTGGATTGGCTATTGTTTGCGAAGGAGCAGTCATGATCAGGTGGATTCGCTTGGCCAGCGCGGTGCTGGTGACAGCCCTGTTAAGCGGGTGCTTTGCGCTTTTTGTCGGTGGCACGGCGGTGGGAGTCGGTGTGGCGCATGATCGTCGCACGACCGGCACGGTAATGGATGATCAAACCATCGAGATGAAACTCTACGATGTGATCAATCGGAGTTTGCCGCCGGGAAATCATATCAATGTCACCAGTTACAACGGCGTGGTGCTGTTGAGCGGTACGGCGGTGTCGGAGCAGGCTCGGCAGCAGGCCGAGCAAATCGCCCGTGGTCTGAAGGAGCCTCCCGTGCGCTTGGTGCACAACGAGCTGGTGATCGGCCCAGCGAGTTCGGCATCGGTCCAGAGCAACGATGCGGTGTTGACTACCAAAGTGAAATCGGCGCTATTTGGGATTCAAATTACCGATTTCGATCCGACCCGGATCAAAGTCGTCACAGATAACAGCATCGTTTATTTGATGGGCTTGGTCCGTCCTAACGAAGCCGATGCCGTCGCCAATGCCGCTAGCCGGGTGGGAGGGGTACGGCAGGTCGTCACTCTGTTTGAGTATATCAACTGAGTTTATTTGACGATCTTCAATACCGGTGGTTTGCGGCTGGGGCGTGTGGCGGATTGGTCCGATTGTGGTGCGACATCGGGCGGCGTCGGATCATCACCGCCACCGCCGGTCTCTTCACCAAACGCCATGCCATGGCCGTTCTCGCTGGCGTAAATCGCCAGTACGGCGGCGATGGGAACCCGAATCGCACGGGCAACACCACCAAAACGCGCATTGAATTCAATATACTCATTACCAAGCAGCAGATCGCGAATAGCGATTGGATTGATATTGAGCACGATCTGCCCTTCGTGTACATGTTGCTTGGGAACCTCCACGCCGGGCAGTTCCGCATTAACCAGAATATGCGGTGTCAAGCCGTTGTCTTCAATCCACTCGTAAAATGCGCGGATCAGATAGGGACGGGTCGAGGTCATGGTGGGCATGGTTGGTGGACAGGTGACAGGTCAGGAGGTATGGAGAATGGGTAGTATTCGGAGGAAGAACCCAAAGGTTCCTCCTCCGATGGGGATGGGTCAATGCACGTCCTTCCAGTATTCCTTCTTCAGTAGGTAGAACACCACGAAGGCCAGGCCCAGGAACAGGAGCACCCAAATTCCAATGCGCTGGCGCTCCAGTTTGATCGGCTCACCGACATAAGCCAGGAAATTCACCAAGTCGGCCATCGCTTCTTTGAACTGCGGTGGGCTCATGCTGCCGGGCTGGCTCAGTTCAAAACCAACCAAGGTCTTGGTTTCTTCGCCATTGGTACCCTTGTGAGTCTCGTAGATTGGTTTTTGCATCCCCTGTAGATCCCACATTACATGCGGCATCCCGGCGTTCGGAAAAGCGGCGTTGTTCACCCCGAATGGCCGGCTGGGATCTTGGTAGAAGGTCAGCAAATAGGTATACAGATAATCATTACCACGCGAGCGGGCGATCAGGCTCAGGTCGGGCGGAGTTACGCCGAACCAGTGTTTGGCCTCGCTCTTGATCATTGCATTTTTCATTGTGTCGCCGACCTTGGCGCCGGTGAAGATCAGGTTTTCCTTCACTTGCTCATCAGTCAGGCCGATATCGTGAGCCATGCGGTTATAACGTTGGTACTCCAGCGAGTGGCAGCCCATGCAGTAATTGACAAACAGCTTGGCACCCCGTTGCAGCGAAGCGTGATTGTGTGGATCGATCGGTGCCGTTAGCAAAGGATAACCTTCGCCGCCGGATGCCAGACTCAAGGTCGGCAGCGCCAGAAATGCCAGTGCGAGAATGATTTTTTTCATTTTTCGGTCACCCTTTCCGGTACGGGCTTAGTCTTTTCGATCATCGGCAGAAGCGGCAGCAGGAAGAAGAAGGCGAAATAGATTATCGTGCAGATCCGTGCCACAACGGTGCGTCCCTCACTCGGTTGCAGGGCGCCCAGATACCCCAGAATCAGGAAAGACACCACGAATGCGGCCAAGAGCAGCTTGAACAAGAGGCCGCGATAGCGAATGGATTTCACTGGGCTGCGGTCCAGCCAGGGCAGGAAGAACAGGATAACGATGGCGCCTCCCATGACCAGTACCCCCCAGACTTGGGTACCAAAATAAGAAGGCACGGCCCGTAACATGGCGTAGAACGGCGTGAAGTACCAGACCGGTGCAATATGTGGCGGGGTCTTCATCGGGTCAGCGGGATCGAAATTAGGGTGTTCGAGGAAATAACCGCCCATCTCGGGCATGAAAAAGATCACTGCCGAGAAGAAAATCAGGAACACCACCACACCGACCAAATCCTTGACGGTGTAGTACGGATGGAAGGGGATACCGTCCAGGGGAATGCCATCCGGTCCTTTGACTTTCTTGATTTCTATGCCATCTGGATTGTTGGAGCCGACTTCGTGCAAGGCGAGAATATGGGCGACGATCAGCCCAACCAGCACCAGCGGCAGAGCGATGACATGCAGAGCGAAGAATCGATTCAAGGTGGCATCGGATACCACATAGTCACCACGAATCCACACCGCCAGATCAGGACCGATGCCTGGAATCGCACTGAAGAGATTGATGATGACCTGCGCACCCCAGTAGGACATCTGGCCCCAAGGCAACAGATAACCCATGAAAGCTTCCGCCATCAGGCACAAAAAGATCAGTACGCCGAAAATCCAGATCAGCTCGCGTGGCTTTTTGTGGGAACCGTACATCAGTCCCCGGAACATATGCAGATAGACGACGATGAAAAAGGCCGAGGCGCCGGTGGAATGCATGTAGCGGATCAGCCAGCCCCAGTCCACATCACGCATGATGTACTCGACCGAACCGAAGGCATCGGCGGCGGATGGCTTGTAATTCATGGTCAGCCAGATACCGGTCAGGATTTGATTGACCAGTACCAAGATCGCCAGTGAGCCGAAGAAATACCAGAAGTTGAAATTCTTCGGTGCGTAGTATTCAGTCAGATGCTCGCGAATCGACTTGGTCAGTGGGAAACGCTCGTCGATCCAGCCGAGCAGACCGGTTGTGCCTTGTGTGTTTGCCATTATGCAGTCTCCGGGTCAACGCCAATCAACACACGCGAGTCGCTCAGATACCGATAGGAAGGCACTTCCAGGTTTGTCGGCGCGGGAACATCCTTGTAAACACGGCCAGCCAGATCGAAGCGAGAGCCATGGCAGGGGCAGTAATAACCACCTTTCCACGCCGGCCCTAAATCTGGAGGGGCAATGTCGGGACGGAAAATGGGCGAGCAACCGAGATGGGTACAGATGCCGACTAGTACCAGTGTCTCTGGTTTGATGGAGCGATAGGGATTTTGCGCATATTTGGGTTGCTGGCTGGCTGTCTCGGAATTCGGGTCAACCAATTGGCTGTTCAGGGTAGGCAGATCTTCCAACATCTGCTTGGTGCGCTTCAACAGCCAGACTGGTTTGCCACGCCATTCGACGGTGATTTGGGCACCTTCTTCCAGCTTGCTGATATCGGCCTCCACCGGAGCACCGGCGGCGCGGGCGCGTTCACTGGGCGACCAGGATTTCAAGAATGGAACCGCGACGAATGCCACACCTACGCCGCCGACCACAGTTGCTGTGGCGGTCAGAAAGCGGCGTCTGCCGAGGTCAACGGCATCTACCGTACTCATAAGCAGTCTCCCGATTGTTGGTTTATCGTTAATATGAATGGTTGGCGGCCCGAATATCATTATGATTTCGCATTTGCCGGAACCCGGTCGTACGTCCTACTGGGCCGGAGCGGGTGGCTTTGAGAAAATATGTGGAGCGCCCCCTAATTATGAATCGGTTCAGGCTCCCATGACCCTCACGGTACAACGGAAAATATTACCGCAAGCAGGGTAGTAGGGTCCATGTGCTTGATCATGAACTGGGGTAAACAGTGCATTTGCGCCAACATAAGCCGTGTTTCTTGTAAGTGACATATTTCGCCGCGTGGCGATCCATGACACTGGCAGGGTTATCTGATTCCAGCTCTCCCTATGTTAGGTTTAGCCTGTTCCACATCAACGTTGGCGGTGTTGGTGCTTCGGCCAATCTTGACTGCTCTGGCTAGTTTTATGCGAGGCGAGTAGATTCTTAGCGAGATTAAGGCCGAGCGTGACCATAGATTTCCTCTGTCGTGTGAGTGCTTCAGTCTGAAAATTCAATCATGTTTGGAGTGAGGAAGTTTCTTTCATTTGTTAGATGAGGAGAAGCGATATGCCGAGTCCGAAAATTACTGGTGATGAATTTTTCAGTGCATTCCAGGTGGAGTGGAGGAGATTTTGTTCGCAAGAACACATAACAGGGTTGACCCCATGGAGGGATGGGAGGAAATCATGGACACAGAAAATGTTGGGGAATCCAAATGGGTTTTTTCATCGAGTCATGTACCGCTTGATCAGAGATGACCGACATCTGGAATACTGGACCGAGCGATACTCAGTCGATGCACTCTATATGGGAGGAAAAAGTCTTCATAATAACAACCCTTCCTATCCGTTAGAGGTCCATGCTTTGATCGAGCATGAGTTTGATGAGGATCTCGAGACGGAAATGTGGAAACTGCTTCACTGGAGAGCACCCCTCAAAGTAATCGTTAGCTACGATTGGGCAGAAGATGAAAAGACCAATAAGGCAAAACAAAACTTCCTAAGGGACAAGATCGCCTGCCTACGAGATATGCAGTCCCGTGTAAACGCTTTTCATCCAGAATGTAGCGATACCGAATATCTTTTCATCATGTCCTACAGAGAAATGCGTGATGGCAAACTCAGTTGGATCCGTGCCTAACAATTCGCTGTAGGTACAACGGTCCTGACGAGCTGTGATCTGAGCTCAAACTACAAAGGCTTCCCCGCCTCTCCTGATCCTGCTCTCCGCTGCTCATCGATTGAGAAGCTTTATGTGTTATTTCGAGGCACAAAGGTGCTTTGTTGCGAGAGAAATGTCTAATAAATCAAAATATTATTCTGATTCAAAAACTTATCATGCGTTGCGGGTCAAGGCCACAAATACGCGCCAATCCGTATTTGAAGTGGGAAATGAATCGGTGCGGTTAGCTCTGCATGAAGATGCAGAAGATTTGCGTGCATTCGAAGAGCGTGCTGAGGAGCCAATGCTGAGCTACGAGACTCTGCTGAAAGATCTGAAATCGTATGGCAAGTTATGAACTTGCATTTAAGCCCCAATTGTCCCAAGACCCAATGAAGATTCCTCAACAACACAGCCTGGTGCTTTATAAGAATGGTCCGGCCCGAATCACTCAGATCGGCGAAAAGTTGGAGATCGAGCTAGAGGATGGGCGACTACTGCGCGTGCGTCCCAAGGACGTGTTGTTGCTACATCCTGGGCCAGTGCGCGGATTTAGCGAACTCAACGCTCTTTCGCCCGGTGAGGTGGAGGCAGCCTGTGAATTGCTGGATGGAGAGTCCACCACGCTGTCTGAATTGGCGGAATTGATCTTTGGTGCTTATACCCCGGCCACCGCTTGGGCTACTTGGCGATTGCTGGACGAGGGCTTGTATTTTCAGGGTGTACCCGAAGCGATCAGTACCCGGCCATTGGCCGAGGTGGCGCAGGAACGGGCGGCGCGCGAGGCGAAGGCGGCCGAACGCGAGGCATGGACTGGCTTTTTGAATCGCGCTCGTGCGGGCCGCTGTTCCGCTGAGGATGCCGTGTTCCTACGCGAAATTGAGGAAGTAGCCTGGGGTCAGCGCGAGCAGAGTCGGGTATTACAAGCACTCGATTGTCACCAAAATCCAGAAAGCGCACATGCTCTATTGTTGCGACTGAAGTATTGGGATGAGATGGTCAATCCTTATCCTCAGCGGGTCGGCGTATCGTTGATCGCATCGGCGACGGAACTGCCTGAATTGCCGGAGGAACCACGGCTGGATTTGACCGGATTGGCGGCATATGCCATTGACGATGAGGATAATCTCGATCCCGACGACGCCCTGAGCCTGGAGGGGAATCGGCTGTGGGTGCATGTCGCCGATGTGGCAGCCTTGGTCCCGCCAGACAGTCCGCTCGATCTGGAGGCTCGTGGGCGTGGGGCGACGCTGTATTTGCCAGAAACCACCGTGCCGATGTTGCCGGAGGCGATGATCGGGCGCTTGGGCTTGGGTCTGAGCGATATTTCACCGGCACTCTCGTTCGGTCTGGATCTGGACGATGCGGGTGCAGTGAGTGATGTTGAAATCGTACCCAGTTGGGTCCGGGTTCAGCGGCTGAGTTACGAAGAGGTGGAGCAACGCTTAGATCAGGAGCCGTTCCGCCAGATGGATGAAAGCACCCTTCGCCATCGGGCGCTGCGTCGTGCCAACCGAGCGGTATTCATCGATCTACCAGAAGTGAAGATGCACGTTGCCAACGGGCGGGTGAGCATCAGACCGCTGCCGCGCTTGCGCAGCCGGTTGCTGGTGGCCGAAGCCATGTTGATGGCCGGTGCAGCGGCGGCGCGCTTCGCGCTGGAGCACGAATTATCATTTCCATTCGCGACTCAGGAAGTCGTGGTGGACGCATCGGAACGAGCACCGAGTGGGCTAGCAGCGATGTATGCCCTGCGGCGTAGTTTGCGTCCGCGTCAGTACAGTAGCCAGCCCGGTCCGCATGGTGGTTTGGGACTGGAGGTCTATGCGCAGGTGACCAGCCCGTTGCGGCGTTATCTGGATCTGGTTGCCCACCAGCAATTGCGGCAGTTTTTGCGTGGCGGCCCATTGTTGGACACCCAGGCTATCGTGGAACGGGTCGGCGCGGCAGAAGCAGCGGCGGTTGGTGTGCGACGAACCGAGCGGCTGTCGCGTGCGCATTGGACGGCGGCCTATCTTCAGCAGCATCCTGGCTGGCGCGGTGAAGGAATATTGGTCGAAAAACGGTCGCCGCGCAGCACGGTACTGGTGCCCGCCTTGGCCTTAGAAGCGCGGGTCAAGGTGGCTGCCGATGTGGCCTTGGACCAAGTGCTGCCGTTGCGGCTGACGGGCATCGAATTACCGGCGCGCGAGACTTATTTCAAAGTCGGCTGAGCGGCGCGATTTACCACTGCATCAGTCGCTGAATTTCCTTAGCGCTCCAGCGCATCGCCCGGCTCTGGATCTGGCCGAGTGCCAGTAACAGTGCGATGGCGGCATCTGGATGCGCTTCTCGCAATTGGCTGAAATCGGCACGGTTCAGCACCAGCAGTTCGCTGGGCTTCATCGCTATTGCCTCGGCAGTACGCACGCCGGGATCGAGAAATGCCACCTCTCCAAATAGGGTGCCGGGTCCGAAGACTGCCAAGCGTTTATGGCGATCGGCGGTGACCCGAATGCGAATATCCACCCGGCCACGCAGAACCAGATAGAGTTCGGAGCCGGAATCGCCTGCGGCAAAGAGCGTTTCGTTGCGCTCCAGTTCGCGTGGTCGCAACACCGCCGCCAGGGCATCGATTTCTTCTGGCCGCATACCCTGACACAGATCCATATCCTGCAAAGCAACGTAGCGCTGCATGACGGTGGGGGCATAGCCCAAGGCGTGCAGTAGCGCATTCTCGGCATATTCCAAAGCTTGATCGGTACTGGGGAAAGTCCGTACGTTGAGCCGGTGATCTTTCAAACTGAGTCGGCGTAGGGTGCGCTCCACCGAAGGCCCTAAGCCCAGATTGTCATGGACCTCACAAAACAGCAATTCACCACCGTGCGCACCCAAGCGTGCCGCGATCTGTTGCAGCAGGCGCACGCTGGAGAGATCGATGTGGAGCACCCGGCGCAGGTGGAGGATGATCCAGGCTTGTCGGTCGATGTCCGGCAACATCTGTTCGAATAACTGATCTGCCTTGGCGAAGAACAAATTGCCGCGTAGTTCATACAGCACGATACGGTCACCGTTGAGCGCCAATAGTGCAGCTTGTTCGGCGGGCCGTTGTCGTACCGAGGGGCGTTCGGTGGCGGTGGTCCGTCGATGGATGATCGGTAGGCGGCTTTGTTGGCGCATGAACAGCAAAATAGCAATCGCCAGACCGGCCAGCACCGCTGCCATCAGGTCGTAGCCAACGGTGATCCCCGCAACCAGCAGAGCGCTTGCTGCATCTAAGCGAGTCCGGCGGCGGCGAGCCCAGGCAATGATATCTCGCTCCAGTAGATTGAGCGCCGAGGCGATGATGATGCCAGCCAGCGCACTGGTCGGCAGCCATTGCCCCAATGGACCCGCGAATGACAGTGCCACCAGGAGGAGGATGCCAGCGCTCAGGGCAGCCCAGCGCCGGGCACCGGCGCGGATGGCGGTAGTGGTGCCACCCACACTGGCAGCACCGGCCATACCTCCGATCAGGCCGACAGCGATCTGGCCGATGCTTTGGGCCAGCAGTTCGCGGCGTGCATTATGGCGCAGACCCGTGGTGGTGTCGGCCAGCATCGAGGTCAGCAGGGTGTTGAGCGACGACAGCACCGCCAAGGCAAAAGCGGCATGCAGGATTAGCGACCAAGGCAGGTTGGGCCAAGTTGCGAATTGATCGATGGCAATGTGAAATTCCGACAGCTTGGGCAAGGTGCCAATAACCCAATGTTTCGGTACTGCGGGTGGATTGGCGGTGTACAGGACGATTTGATAGAAGGCCGTGCCGCCAAACAGGCCCAGCAAAGGGCCGGGCACATCTGGCGACAGATAGCGCGGCGCATAACGGGTGGCCCAGAATGCCACCAATGTAGTGATCATCGGCAACCAGGACCACTGGACCCATAGGCCGCCGTAGCTGATACCGAGTAGCGGTTTCACTTGCGACAGGATCAGCAGCAGACCAGTCCCGGTCGTGAGACCAGCGATGACGGGGTAGGGAATGAATTTCATCAGCCGACCGCCGCCGACCAGCACGATCAGCAACTGGAACAATCCAGCGAAAACGGTGACGGCAAAGAGCGCCGAAGCAACATGGTCTGCCGGTGTGCCGGTAGCGACGAGGATCGTGGCTGTACCGCCCAGCAACGCCATGCTGGCACCGGTTGGACCGCTGATCAGGCCCACCGTACCGCCGCCAGATCCAGAGATCAGCAAGAGTCCAATGGCTCCGAACAAGCCAGCGAGTGCACCGGGTGCAGTACCAAGATAGGGGGCAAACACGGTCACCCCGAAGGCAGTGGCTTGCGGCAGCACCACGGCGGCGGCGATCAATCCACCGCGCAGATCGGAGAAGAGAGCGGAATGGCGATTCATTCAGAGGAGCTGTTCAGGAAGGTGGTTGGCGCTGGTCGCCAGAGGCTTTTAAGATTTTTCTGATCATGGCTTTGGTGCACAGTGCGGCCATGGTCGGTTTGCGGTTGCTATATGGCGTCGATCATCTCGGTAGGGTCGTCGTTCGAGAGAACGAAGAACCGCTCATGAAGGGGACGTAAATAATATGACATATCAAGGGTATGGTTTTTCGGATTTTCATCTTGCCATGAGAGTCGGTGATTTGGGATCTGCCTTCCAGAACCCATCGAAAATCATTTTTAATTATAATTAAATGAATTTTTATTTCTTTTTATAGCGAATGGTTTTGCTCTAATCTGTATACGTTCAATAGTCTGGCGAAATACTCTGGAACTCACTGCAGTCTTTCGGCCGCGACCTCTAATCCGTGCAACTGTGACAGGATCGATCCCGATGAAGGCCAGCGATAAATACACCACAGAGACCATTACGGAAATCCGTACTTGGGCATCCAATCTCTTTTCCTTCAAAACCACCCGCAGCCAGTCTTATCGCTTTATTGCCGGTCAGTTCGCCCGGTTGGGTGTTGAAGGGGATAACGGTGATCTGGTCTGGCGGGCCTATTCGATCTGTTCGGCACCTTACGACGAATTTTTGGAGTTCTATTCCATCATCGTGCCCGATGGCGCCTTTACCTCGCGGTTGGCACAGCTGAAAGTCGGCGATCAGGTGCTGGTAGAGAAGCGTAATTATGGTTATTTGACCACCGACCGCTTCGAGTGCGGACG
>JACSSB010000195.1 GCA_014879435.1 Phycisphaerales bacterium | reverse complement strand
ACCTCGCTTTTCACCATGTCGTATCCCTTGTTGGCGGCGTTGGTGACCTGCTGATCCCAGATGTGCTGCCCGGTCCAGTACCAGTAGCAACTGGTTTCGGCGGTCAGCATTAATCGGCTGATGTCGTCCAGCCACGGTTTGCCGGGAACGGCATCCTCCAGCGCATGGACCACATTTTGGAAGGCGGTGAGTACCGCCCAGGAATTGAGATCGGGCGAGTAGGGCTGATCGTAGCGGCTGAACCACTTCATAAACTGTGGATCACCATTATCGGCGCCGCTCCAGGAACCCGGCTCGATGTGTGCGGTCTGTGTGGGATCGGGTGGGAAGCGATCCAGATAGTCGTGAACGGTGCTCAGCTCAAAACGGGGGTCACCCTGCAACCATTGCACGAGCTGTCCGGTGTTATGGCTGTAATAACTGTCCGCGCCGCCACCGTGATTGTCGCCATCGGAATGCAGCAGAAAGAAGGGTGGATGCTGGGGATCGAAAGTGCCGGTATTCACGATCTGGTTATAGACCTGTCCCAGTACATCGGGGTATTGTAGCGCCCCAAATCCACCCCGAGCGTCCTCGTTGCCGATGTAGCGCTCGGCCGGTACTGCGATAATTTTATGGATCTGGCCCTCTGGATCCTCGTATTGCACATATTCCGGTTTGAGCAGGCTGGGTGAGATTTTTGAGCCAGCCCAGATGTTGTGTAGTTGCAGCCAGTCATTGACCGGTGGGTTTGCCTGTTCGGCGGGATTGGGTGGCAACATGCCTTCGTTGATCCCAGCGTAGGGATAGTCTTGGCAGGAACGGAAGCGATGGATGGAATCGTAGATCACTGCTTTGATCCCGGCTTGGTTCAGTGCCGGAATCATGCGAATGTGGAATGCGGTTTCCGGTGGGAACATCACGCTGGAAGCTTCTATCCCAAACGCGGAGCGAATGATCGCCCGATGCCATTCCACCTGTTTGACGATGTTGCGGGCCGGAATCAGCGCCATCAACGGATGGAAGAAGCCAAAGGCTACAAAATCCACGCGAGGATGGCCTAGCTCGGTCCTTTCTTGAGCAGTAGCGCGCAGTTCGTTGTTCCAACCACCGAAGCGCCCGCCACACAATCCATCAGTGGCGCAGCGATCCAATTGCTCGATCAGCGAACCGCTCCAACTGGTGGACAGTCCGGCATGAGGCAGGCCGCCGCCGATATATTGGCGTACAGCGGTTGGAATGAGATGGGTATAGGGGCCGCCACGCGAGCCGAAGATCGAATCCTTTTCACCATCCCAATACAGCCGGTCGGTGGCATTGTAGTAGGGTTGGTGCATGTGCTTGTGAATGCCGAAATACAGTTTGACCGGCACATCACCCGGCCCGGTTGCCACCCGAATGACCGGTTGGGCCTTGGCGTTCGGCGCGATGCGTAACGAGCGGAATTCTTTGATCCAGTCATCGCCACCGGCCTGATGAAAATCGGCCTTACGACAGCCTTCTACTTGGATATGGTGGGTGTTAGGCCACAACAGTCCAGCAGGAACGCTAGCCGTATAGGTGTATTGGCCTTTTTCATCGGCCACGCCCTGGATCGCGTCATCTTTCAATAGATGTGATCCATCAGGAGCGTGCACAATGACTTGTGGGAATGGAATGGCGCCATCGGCGGTAAAGCAGATGGCAAACGCCGGATTTTTACCGGTCTCATCACATTGCAGCGATTCGGGCAAGTCGATGCGCAGGATACGGGTGAAGACTTCAGCCATTGATTAACCTCATAGGGGTATCACAGGGATGGAGTGATTTTAGACTGTGCGGCGTGAGTTGCCGCGAAAACACGAAATACCCCACCTGCCGTGAAACCGCTTTGAGCGATCACCGACGTCCTTTACACTGCAGAAATTCATATGATTAATAACCTTTTGGTTATTATCATTTTTATCCACAATGGTAGCGAGAGGTTCGACGAGATATGTCGAAGATCATGAAATTCACCAAGATTGTGGCGACGCTGGGACCGAATTCCAGCGACCCAGGGGTGATTGAACAACTGCTGCGAGAAGGTGCGGATGTAATCCGGCTGAATTTTTCCCATGGTACTTGGGAAGATCACGAGATCGCCGTACAGCGGGTTCGGGAAGCAGCACGCAAACTGAATCGGCATGTCGCCATCTTCCAGGATCTGCAAGGCCCGAAGATTCGCTTGGGCCAATTAGAGGGAGATGGGCTGGATATCGCCGCAGGCGAAACCTTGGTATTGAGCACCGATGAACTGGTCGGTGGTGTGCACGATGGGGTCAAGAAAGTCTCAATTGATCACCGCAGCTTGCACGAGGAAGTCCATTCCGGGGATCGCATTTTGATTGACGATGGGTTGCTTGAATGCACCGTCGAACGGGTCGAAGGACACGACATTTTTACCCATGTAATCAATGGGGGGCGTTTAAAGCCACGCAAAGGCGTCAATCTGCCGAACATCAAGCTGAAGATTTCCGCAATCACGGAAAAGGATCGGCATGATTTACAGTTTGCCTACGATCATGGCCTAGACTATGTAGCACTGTCTTTCGTGCGCGAAGCTGCTGATGTCAAGGAACTGATCGAATTGATGCTGACCGCGTATGGCCGCAAATTGCCGATCATTACCAAGATTGAGAAGCCAGAAGCATTTCGGCATATCGATGAGATTATCGCGGTGGCCGATGCCATCATGGTGGCACGCGGTGATCTGGGGGTGGAGACCTCGCCGCAGGATGTGCCGATCATGCAGAAAACCATGATCCACAAATGCAATATGGCCGGCAAACCGGTGATCACCGCTACCCAGATGCTGGAATCGATGATCAACAATCCGCGTCCGACTCGGGCCGAGGCCAATGATGTGGCCAATGCCATTCTCGACGGAACCGATGCGGTGATGCTGTCGGCGGAAACCGCTGCCGGTCAATATCCGGTCGAGGCGGTGCGGATGATGAAAAATATTGCACTGACCGTCGAGACCAGTGAGATGTTCACGACACTGGTGCGTAAGAATGTCATCACTCAGGATGCGTTGTTATCCGAGAATTGTTTGCGGGTCGAGGACGCCGTCCATTTCGCCACCATCGATCTAGCCGACAAGGTATCTGCCCGCTATCTGGTGGGGTTTACCAACACGGGAATGAGTGTACTGGGTCTGGCCAAGTTCCGGCCGCTCATGCCGCTGATCGCGTTCAGTCCAAAGCCAGCCACCCTGCGTAGATTAGCGTTGGTATGGGGGGTGGAGCCGTTGCAATTGGGTGCCACACACTCGGTGGATGAATTATTGAGTGCTGCCTCGGAATTTTTACTCAATAAGGGTATGGCGCGGGAAGGCGAAACAGTGGTGTTTACAGCCGGAGTACCAGTCGGTGTGTCTGGCGGCACCAATATGATCAAGGTGGTCAAACTGGGGCGGACGGATTGAAGGGTTCGTATCGCTCGATATGAAGGTGAGTGATGCGAATTGTCATTGTCCCGAAAGATGGATGGGAATATCCAGCTCGCCGAGGATTGGAGATCCTGTTTCGTCTGATGACGCCCGTGCAACAGCGGGCATTTTTCGGGAGTGCGGTACGTGTGATGAACGTGATGCCGCAGAAGTAACCGACGGGAGTCGGAGCGGGAATCGTAGATATAGCGCCCCTCTTTGGGGT
>JACSSB010000212.1 GCA_014879435.1 Phycisphaerales bacterium | reverse complement strand
CGCGAACGACTGGCCACTGAAAACGCACACTCTGAAACTGAGCACCGGTTCTGGCACAAGCTGACCGAGAGTTCTCTGGTTATCAGCCTACCTTCCGAAGCGGAATGGGAAAAAGCGGCTCGCGGGATGGATGGGCGGATATACCCGTGGGGAGACGATCCTGACCCCAACCGTGCCAACTACGATAAGACCGGCCTCAACGGAACCAGCACGGTGGGATGTTTTCCTGGTGGTGCCAGCCCTTACGGCTGCGAGGAGATGAGTGGCAATGTCTGGGAATGGACGCGGAGTCTGTGGGGTGAGGAATGGGACAAGCCAACCTTTGTTTACCCCTATGATCTGTCTGATGGACGGGAGGATCTCAAAGCGCCCGGCAATATCATCCGGGTGCTGCGGGGCGGCGCGTTCTGCAGCAATTCAAGGAGCGTGCGCTGCGCCGTCCGCGACGACCTCCCCCCCGTCAACCGCTTCGACTACTACGGGTTTCGGGTGGTGGCGTCCCCATTGGTTTCTCTGAACGATGAAAACTCTGATCTCTGATCGGCCAGCGGATTAGCCGTCAAAAAGAAAGATCGAATCGGAAAAAGACATGGACATCACGGAATTGGTGGGCAAGCTAACCACGCTGTTGATCGCGCAGAAATCGGCGGAATACCTGGAAAGCGAACCGTCACCAGCGCGGGCAATCTGGGAACGGCTTCAACCGAGCCTAGCTGCTCGACCGAACGCGCAGGAAGCCCTCAACGACTGCTGGGCACAGCCGGATGACGCCGAGCTGCAAGTGGCCTTGCGGGTACAGATCAAGAAGATGCTGGTCGATCCTCAATTGGCCGCTGATTTAACGCCGTTACTAGCGAAGGTTGACGCCAAACCATCCTATTTCGCTCAAGCTGGCGCGCAAGGAGTGATTGCGCAGGATGAGAGCGTGGCGGCGCATCATGTAGCCGTAGGTCGGGATGTCAATGGCAACGTCATCGTCATCAATGTCAATGCGGCACGCATGGACCCAGACCGGCTCGCACGTGCTATCGCTTTTCAAGAACCGTCGGTCGATTTCACCCGCGCCACGGCAGCTTATCTCGACTGGCTGTGGGATCGTTACCGTTATCTGGATTTTCGCGGCATGGGCATTGCTGATCGCGTGCCTTTACGCTTGCCGCTGTTGGAGATGTACGTGCCGCTAGAAGCGCGGCCCGGCACACCGAAAGGGGATACCTGGGGGCGTGAGGATCGCGCGGTGAGCTGGAAAGAACTGGCATCTTCGACGGACTCTCTCGGTAGATCGCGACCCTTAGTGGATTTGTTGGAATCCAACGATGGATTGATTGTGCTGGGTGACCCTGGTGCGGGCAAGACGACCTTTCTGAAATTCCTGGCTCTCATTTTTGCGACGGGTCAGGGCGAAACGCTCGGTCTGGACACGCGTTTGCCGGTGCTGGTACCGCTCTCAGCCTATGCCACCGCTTTGGCCAGCCGCAAGACCAATCTTCCATTAGATCGTTTTATCAACCAATACCATCAAGAACGTGGACTGCATTTCTCCATTGATGTGCTGCTGGATCAGGCGTTAAAGCGCGGCCAGGCACTACTGCTGCTCGACGGCTTGGATGAGGTGAAGGAAACTCGATTGCGTCGTCAGGTGGTGGATTTGGTCGCCGATTTTTTCAGTGCTTACCGCAAGGCTGACGATAAATTTTTTGGTGCTCATGACAAGGCTGGCAAAGAAGCCAACAAAAATAAATTTGTCATCACCAGCCGGGTGGTCGGTTACGCTGAAGTCAGACCCCAGGTCACAAACTTGGTCGAATGTACCCTGACTGACCTGCACGACACGCAGATTGAAGATTTCGTCGACAAATGGACAGCCGCATTGGAGCGGGCGGCGCATGATCAATCGGCGAGCGCGCAATTTGAGGCCAGCCACGAACGCGAGGAGCTACTGGCGGCGATCCGGCGTAATCCAGGGGTCCGTGCGCTGGCGGTCAACCCATTATTATTGACCATCCTTGCATTGATGAAACGCCAGGATTTGGTGCTTCCCGAGCGGCGGGTGGAATTATATCAAAAATACGTGGAGACATTGCTCCGGCATTGGAACTTAGCCCGCAGCCTGGATGGTCGGGCCGGTCGCGACTTAGACGTGATGGAAACGCTGCGGCTTCTGGCTCCGCTGGCGCTGTGGATGCATCAGACTGCACCTGGTGTGGGGTTAGTGCCGAGACCCAAATTACAGTGGGAGCTGGAAACACTGTATCGGGCACGGGGCCATAAAGACCCGGAAAAAGCGGCCAATGAATTTCTGGAAGATGTACGCGAACACGCTGGGTTGCTGCTGAACCGAGGTGGCGATCAATTCGGTTTTATCCATCTAACCTTTCAGGAGTATCTGGCGGGGATGGCGGTAATCCAGAAGGGCCAACAGGAGATCGGCCCGATCGTAGATTATCTGGCCGCGCACGTGGAGGAGGCGACGTGGCGTGAAATCAGCCTGTTGGCGGTCGGTTATTTGGGACTCGTGCAGCGGCGGGATGAAGCGGCAGGTGCGGTATTGGAAGCGGTCATCGAACGGACCTCCAGCAAACCGGGTCAAGCGGCGACCTTTGTGGGGGAGGCTTTACTCGATGTCGGTTTGAACGGGGTATCGACTAGCAGTCGAAACCGCATTATTCAAAGATTTTTATCGATGCTACGTGACGATAAAAAGCTTTCCATTTTTGACCGAGCGGCGGTCGGGCGCACGTTAGCTGCGGTTGGCGACCCACGTTTCGATGCCGAGCACTGGTATTTGCCCGCCGATCCGCTGCTTGGGTTCGTCGAAATCCCCGTTGGTGATTTCAAGATGGGTGATGACCTACACCGAGTTTCGCTACCGAGTTACTACTTGGCCCGCTTGCCGGTGACGGTAGCGCAATTCGCTACCTTCGTGCAGGATAGTTGCTATAAACCCGTAAGTACAAGCCGTTGGAATGGAGGAGTCGCCAACCATCCGGTGATACAGGTGAGCTGGCTTGACGCGATGGCCTATTGCTGCTGGCTGAATGTGCGATTAAAGGGGCTTGCCTGCGAGCGATATACGGATAATGCATTATCCGAAACCGAACACCGGTTCTGGCACGGACTAGCCGACAGTTCTCTGATCATTAGCCTACCTTCTGAGGCGGAATGGGAAAAGGCGGCTCGCGGGATGGATGGGCGGAGATATCCGTGGGGAGACGATCCTGACCCCAACCGTGCCAACTACGATAAGACCGGCCTCAACGGAACCAGCTCGGTGGGATGTTTTCCTGGTGGCGCCAGTCCTTACGGTTGCGAGGAGATGAGTGGCAATGTCTGGGAATGGACGCGGAGTCTGTTTGGCGACTATCCCTATCCCCCAAAAGGTACGAAGCGGCGGGCACGAGAAGACCCGGCGGCCACAGGCCGCCGGGTGCTGCGGGGCGGCGCGTTCGGCGACGATTCAGGGGGCGTGCGCTGCGCCGTCCGCGACAACGACTACCCCGCCCTCCGCGGCAGCCGCGGCGGGTTTCGGGTGGTGGCGTCCCCATTGGTTTCTCTGAACGATGAAAACTCTGATCTCTGATCGCGGCAGTTTGGACAACTCTTCCCTTTAGCAAAGGGAGGTGAGGAGGGATTTGCGTCCCGTCGCTGGTGTGAAA
>JACSSB010000062.1 GCA_014879435.1 Phycisphaerales bacterium | reverse complement strand
TTGAGCGATCTGCTGACGCTGCAAGACAAGCTGGTCACTATCGAAAACATTCAGCGGACGGTGGCGGACTACTACAAAATCACGATCAACGAACTGCTATCCAATAGCCGGTTACGGGTTCTATCCCGCCCACGCCAAATTGCGATGGCTCTGACCAAGGAACTGACCACACTTAGCCTGCCGGAGATCGGTGAGGCATTCGGTGGTCGAGATCACACCACCGTTTTGCACGCCTGCCGAAAGGTACGAAAACTCCAAGATGACGACTCACAAATCCGCGATGATTACATTAATTTGCTATCGACGCTGACAAATTGAAAAATACCTGTGGATAACTGCTGTGGATAAGTTGAATAACTTTTTATCCCCCAATTAATCACTGTTTGACAAAAATTGTCACCAATATAAAAAACAGTTAAATCAATAAATTAATTTTTAATACTTCTACTATTATGAGATTTGCATGATTTTTAGTATGAACTTCCAAAAACGTCGAAAAGCAGCCTGTGGATAACTTTGTGGATAAGTCGGCCATTTCTGTGGATAAGTGGGCTAAAATCTGTGGATAACTTTGTGGATAACTTTTGACCCCCTAAAGTTATCCACAGGAAAATGGACTTATCCACATTTTATCCACAGACTTATCCACAGGGAAAATCGATGCAATCACATGAAATATATCAATAAAAAAAAGTTATCCACAGAAAATGCTCGCCCTAATAATAATAATCTTTTAAATATATATAAGATCCTTTCTTTTATTGATCCGGCACAAAAATCAGGTCCTGCAAACAGACAAAAATTTTATTTCCATAAACCACGGTAGGAAATTCGGCTACCCTACCGAACACGACGCAGATCAAACGAAGGCATCTCTGGAGAGCCGTTAATGAAACTGGAAGCCAAGCGCGAACAATTGCTCAAACCACTGCAGCACGTCATCGGCGCGGTCGAGCGGCGACAAACCTTGCCGATCCTGACCAATGTGCTGGTATCGGCGCGAGAGCGAAAACTGACCCTGACCACCACCGACTTGGAAGTAGAGCTGTCCGCTCATACCGAGCTTCAGATAGACACGCCGGGTGAAATCACCCTACCGGCCCGCAAGCTGCACGATATCCTGCGTGCTCTACCGGAAGATGCTGCCGTGACCTTAGCCGTTGAGGGCGACAAGGCCACTGTGCGTTGTGGGCGCAGTCGTTTCACCCTGATCACCTTGCCCGCTGGAGATTTTCCCACCCTGGAAGACCTGCCCTTCGAAGGCAATATCCATTTACCGCAAGGTATCCTGCGCCATCTGATCGAACGCACCCATTTCGCCATGGCGCAGCAGGATGTGCGCTACTACCTCAACGGCCTACTGTTCGAGGTGGGCCCCGAGATACTGCGGTTGGTTGCTACCGATGGCCATCGCTTGGCTTTCCAGGAGTTGCATGCCGAAGTGGATATGGCGGAAACCCGCCAAGTGATCATGCCGCGTAAGGGCGTGTTGGAGCTGCTGCGCTTGCTCAACGACAGCGAAGCCGAGGCGGTGATCCGAATTGGGGTCAACCATCTGCAACTGGAGCTGGGCGATATCCGTCTGACTTCCAAACTGATCGATGGCAAATTTCCCGACTACCGGCGCGTCATGCCAGTTGGTGGTGATCGCGTGGTGATCGCGGATCGCTTGGCGTTGCGTGGCTCGCTGGCGCGAGCTGGCATCGTGCTCAGCGACAAAACCCAGGGCGTGCGCCTGCAACTGGAAGATTGGATCTTGCGAGCGCAAGCACGAAATTCCGATCAGGAAGAGGCGGAGGAAGAAATCGAGATCAACTACAGCGGCGGTCCCTTGGAAATCGGGTTCAATGTCGCTTATCTGCTCGATGCACTGGGCGCACTGGATGGCGAACTGGCCAAATTGTCCTTCGCCGATTCCAACAGCAGTTGCCTGATCGAAGAAGCCGATAGTGGCGGTGGCAAGCATGTCATCATGCCGATGCGGCTCTGAACGTCAGATTCTAGGATCGATGATCAGTATTCCAGTGGCATTGCGCTAAAGCCATCATGCACGTCATCACCCTCGATATCGCCGGATTCCGTAACCTGCGACCGGTTCGCATCGCGTGCTCATCCGGTTTGAATCTGCTGCTCGGCCCCAATGCCTCCGGTAAAACCAGCCTGTTGGAGTCCTTGTACGTTTTGGGGCGCGGCCGCTCGTTCCGCGCCCGTCAACCTCGTGATTTGATCCAGACCGATGCCCCTAGGTTTCGAGTGGTGGCAGTTCTGGATGGTGGTGATGGTCGGCAGTGGCCGGTCGGTATCGAACGCGGCTTGCGCGAATTAACGGTGCGCATCGACGGCATGCCAACTCGCTCACTGGCGGATCTCGCCCGCTGCGTGCCGGTGCTGCTGTTGAGTCCAGACAGCCATCGCTTGTTGGAAGAAGGCCCGCGCCAGCGGCGACGTTTCATGGATTGGGGGCTGTTTCACGCTGAACCGAGCTTCCTCGATGCTTGGCGGCGCTACGAAACAGCCCTGCGTCATCGCAACGCGGCCTTGCGAACCGGTGCCACCGACAGAATGGTAGATGCCTGGGACCAGGAGTTGATGGCGGCAGCAGTGGTTCTCGATGCGCTACGCCAAACCTTCTGTAAGGCCCTGGAAAGCGCTCTGGAGCCGCTGGTGATGCAGACCCTAGGCCAGATAGGGGTCGAGGTCGATTATCGTCGTGGCTGGCCTCTGGAGCCGCCTGAGCGGGATTTTTCAGAGTGGCTTCGGAGCAGTCGCGGCTCGGATCGCCAGCAGGCTTATACCCGGCTGGGGCCACATCGCGCCGATTTCGTGCTCCGGGTCGCGGGCCATCCAGCGGATTGGGTACTGTCCCGTGGGCAGCAGAAGCTGTTGAGCGTCGCATTGCTCCTGGCGCAGGCAGAGCTGTACCGGATGCGCCTCGGTCAGGCGTGTATCCTGCTGATCGACGACCTGCCAGCCGAGCTGGATGCTGAAAATCGAAAACGGGTGTCACATGCTCTAGCGGAGTTAGATACCCAATTGTTCGTAACTGCCATCGAGTCGGGGCTACTGGATCTCGCACCTTGGCGTGCAGCAAAGACCTTCACCCTGACGAACGGCGAAGTGCGCGAAATGGTATAATTCCGCGTTCTCTTTGGAATTCGGAAAAGCGCGATTTTTATGAATGATTCGTCCTACACCTCATCGAGCATCACCGTCCTGGAAGGATTGGACGCAGTTCGCAAACGGCCAGGGATGTATATCGGCGATACTGACGACGGTACCGGGCTGCATCACATGGTGTTCGAGGTGGTGGACAACTCCATCGACGAGGCGCTGGCCGGTTACTGTACTGAGATCAGTGTAACTATTCACCCCGATCAATCGGTGACGGTGACGGACAACGGTCGTGGCATTCCCACTGACGAACATTCCAAGGGCCGTTCCGCCGCTGAAGTGATCATGACCGTGCTGCACGCCGGCGGTAAATTCGATGATCGCTCCTACAAGGTTTCCGGTGGCTTGCATGGGGTCGGCGTATCGGTGGTAAACGCTTTATCCGAATCCTTGCGCTTGACCATCCGCCGTGATGGTAAGACTCACCAGCAGGACTATTGTCTGGGTACACCGCTGGCGCCGCTGCGGGTGATCGGCGAGACTGAGCAGACC
>JACSSB010000064.1 GCA_014879435.1 Phycisphaerales bacterium | reverse complement strand
TCTTGGCCCATTTCTGGCGCATCAATGCCGAACATCCGTACCTTGACCTCGCCCTCCTGACAGCTGGCGGTAATCGTGTCGCCGTCATATACCGATTTGACGGTACAGTTACTCAGTTCCGATCCGCGTTGGATCGTCGTGGACGGTGCCTTGGGTTCATGCAGAACATAGCTAATTATGGCGATGACGACGATCAACCCGCCAATCGCCCATGGTGAACGATTGCGGCGGCGGCGGGTGCGGCGTAGCTCACCGCGCAACAGGCTTTGCAATAGTTTCAACAGATCCTGTTTCACGAAAGATCTCTAGGCGGGCGTGGGAAAAATCAGGCGCCTCGTAGCGCCTGAGCATGGTAGGCGAGATGCTCGCCAATAAAGGTGGCGATGAAGTGATAGCTGTGATCGTAGCCTTCTTGCCAGCGCAGGGTCAGCGGAAAGCCACGGGCGGTGCAGAGTCGTTCAAGGGACAAGGGGTGCAACTGTGCGGCCAGGAACTCATCGTTGGTACCCTGATCGATCAGTAAGGGCATGGTGGCGGCGCCTTCCTCGATCAAACGCACAGTATCGTAAGCCACCCAGTCTTCGCGATTGTTGCCTAGGTAAGCCTTGAAGCAGCCCTGTCCCCAACTACAGGCCATCGGGTGGCAGATCGGGGCGAAAGCGGAGGCGGAGCGGTAGCGCCCCGGTTCTCGCAGCGCACAGATCAACGCACCGTGACCGCCCATCGAATGACCGCTGATCGCACGCGCATCGCTGAGGGGGAGATGAGCCTCGACCAGCGCGGGCAGTTCGCGGGTAACGTAGTCATACATCTGGTAATGCTGCGCCCAGGGTGCCTGGGTGGCATTGACATAGAAGCCAGCGCCCTGACCGAGATCATAGCGTTCCGGCACATCCGGTACTTCCGGGCCACGTGGGCTGGTGTCGGGGATGATCAGGGCCAACCCCAGTTCGGCGGCATAGCGTTGTGCCCCCGCCTTGACCCGAAAATTATCATCGGTGCAGGTCAGGCCCGACAGCCAATAGACTGCTGGAACCTTTTCCTGCGTCGCCAATGGGGGCAGGTAGATCGAAAAGGTCATATCGCAGTCGCAGACTTGCGAACGGTGGCGATAGCGATTCAGCCAACCGCCGAATTCCTTGATCGCTTCGATGTGCTCCACGGACGGATTTCCTTTAGAAAATGATGACGGAACGAATGCTTTTACCTTCGTGCATCAGGTCGAAGGCGGTGTTGATCTCTTCCAAGGGCAGGGTGTGGGTCACAAGGCGATCCAGTTCGATCTGGCCCTGAAGATAGTTTTCCACGTAACCGGGTAACTGACTGCGGCCTTTGACCCCGCCGAACGCGGTACCTTTCCAAGTACGACCGGTCACCAGTTGAAACGGGCGGGTGTGAATTTCCTGCCCAGCACCGGCCACGCCGATGATGGTGGAGACCCCCCAACCCATGTGGCAGCATTCCAAAGCTTGGCGCATGACCTTGACGTTGCCGATGCACTCAAAGGAATAATCGACCCCGCCATTCGTCATTTCTTTGATGGCCTCGACCAAATCGCCACTGACATCTTTGGGATTCAGGGTATCGGTTGCACCCATCGCCGTCGCCATGGCGAATTTCTCGGGATTGAGATCGATGGCGATGATCCGTCCGGCTTGGGCCATCACCGCCCCCTGAATCACCGATAGACCGATGCCGCCCAATCCAAAGACCGCGACGGTGGAGCCGGGTTCGACCTTGGCGGTATTCAGCACCGCGCCGATGCCGGTGGTGACCCCACAGCCGAGCAGGCAAACCTTGTCCAGCGGTGCGGCGGGATTGATCTTGGCCAGGGCAATTTCCGGTACCACGGTGTATTCGGCGAAAGTCGAGCAGCCCATGTAGTGAAACAGCGGTTGCCCCTTGCAGGAAAAACGGCGAGTGTGATCCGGCATGTAACCGGTCCACACCGTGGCGGCGATGGACTGGCACAGATTGGTCTTGGTCGAGCGGCAATATTCGCACTCGCCGCATTCGGGAATGTAGAGCGGGATGACATGATCGCCGGGTTTCAGGTTCTTGATGCCGGGACCGCATTCGACCACTTCGCAGCCGCCTTCATGACCCAGAATGCAGGGAAATGCCCCTTCTGGATCATCGCCGGACAGAGTGAAGGCGTCGGTGTGGCACACTCCGCTCGCCACGACTTTTAACAACACCTCGCCTTGCTTGGGGCCTTCCACCTCGACTTCTTCGATAACCAGAGGTTTTTGGGGTTCCCAGGCCACGGCCGCACGTGCTTTCATCGATTCGTCTCCGAAAAATGCCTTGATAAGAAATAGTGCGGTCGTTATTTGGCCGCTGCCAGGGCCTGCTCCAGATCGGCGAGGATATCGTCGATATGCTCGATACCGATGGACAGCCGTACCAAATCCTCGCTGACTCCGGCTTTTGCCAGTTCTTCCGCTGACAATTGCCGGTGTGTCGTTGTCGCTGGATGGCAGGCCAGCGACTTGGCGTCACCGATATTGACTAAGCGCACCACCAATTGCAGCGCGTCGATAAACTTCGCTCCGGCTTCGCGCCCGCCCTTGATGCCAAAGCTTAAGATGCTGGAGCCGCGTCCACCCATGTACTTATCGACCAAGGGTTTTTCCGGGCTATCGGGAAGTGCTGGATATTTGATCCAGGTCACTTGCGGATGATCGCGCAGGTATTCGGCGGCCTTGAGCGCATTCTCGCAATGGCGATCCATCCGCACTGGTAGGCTCTCGATGCCTTGCATGATCAAAAAACTATTGAAAGGCGAGATCGCTGCACCGGTATTACGCAGCGGCACCACTCGCGCCCGGCCGATGAAGGCTGCCGGTCCCAATGCTTCCACATAAACCACGCCGTGATAGGACGGATCGGGTTCGTTCAAGCAGGCAAAGCGCTCTTTGTGCTGATCCCAAGGGAAACGGCCAGAATCGACGATGATGCCGCCCAGGCTGGTGCCATGGCCGCCCATATATTTGGTCAGCGAATGCACCACGATATCGGCGCCGTGTTCGAAGGGCCGACAGAGATAGGGCGTCGGTACGGTATTGTCCACGATCAGCGGCACGCCGTGGGCATGGGCCACCGTCGCCAGCGTGCCGAAATCGACAACATTCGCCGCCGGATTGCCGATGGATTCGCAGAACACCGCCTTGGTCTTGTCGTCGATCAAGCGGCCGAGTCCTTCGATATCGCGATAATCGCCAAAGCGTACTTCGATCCCAAAGCGCGGCAGGGTATGCGCGAACAGGTTATAGGTGCCGCCATACAGAGTCGAGGTGGTGACGATGTTGTCGCCAGCCGCTGCAATCGTCATCAAGGCATAGGTGATGGCCGCCGAACCCGCAGCGACTGCCAGCCCTCCGACACCCCCTTCCATAGCCGCGACACGCTGTTCGAGCACGGCGGTGGTGGGGTTCATGATCCGGGTGTAGATATTGCCTGGAACCTTCAGATCGAAGAGATCGGCACCGTGCTGGGTGTCGTCGAAGGCGTAGGAGGTAGTCTGGTAGATAGGGACGGCAACGGCTTTGGTGGTCGGTTCCGGCGTATAGCCACCGTGGATGGCAATAGTTTCGATTTTCATAGGGTCGGGTTCCGTCGATTGTCGGGAAAAGGTCTACACAGTCTGGATGGAGGTCTCAGG
>JACSSB010000187.1 GCA_014879435.1 Phycisphaerales bacterium | reverse complement strand
ACGACAAAGGCGAATACCAGTACGATAGCTGGATAAGTCAGCGCCTTTTTGACCTTAGCCTTCAGCGCCTCAGATTTTTCTAAGTAAGTGGCGATTTTGTCGAGCAGTATCTCGAGCACCCCTGCTTCTTCGCCAGCGTGTACTAGGCTGCAATATAGATCATTGAAATATATGTGATGTTTGGCGAATGCCTTGGAGAGTGCAAGACCACTTTCTACATCAGTCTTGATGTCGAGAATCAGTTCTTTGACTTTAAGTTTACGGTTGCTGTGTCCAACCATGTCCAGGGCTTGCACCACGGCAATGCCAGAGCTCAGCATGGTGCACAGTTGCCGAGTAAACAGCATGATATCCTTGGGAACGATCTTATCCCCGAAGGTAAACAGCGGCTTGGCTTTTTTCTTGACATTCAGGGGAATGATCCCCTGTCGGCGCAATTCAGCCTTAATTATATTTTGATTGGCGCCGCGCAGCTCGCCTTTGATCCGGACACCGCGTTTATCGGTGCCTTCCCACTTAAATGTGGGTTCCTCTTCCTTCTTTTTGGCTTTCGTCAGCGTTGGTTGTTTGGCCACACCATTATTCCGTCGTTACTCGGTTGATTTCTTCAAGGCTGGTCAGTCCCATACGGGCCTTGTTGAGCCCTGATCGGCGTAAGTCGTTGATGCCTTCTCGTCGTGCTTGGTCGGCAATCTGTAGGGCGTTACCGCCTGCCATAATGATTCGACCGGTTTCTTCGGAAATCGGCATTACCTCATAAATTCCGACCCGGCCCTTGTAGCCTCGATTGCATTGATCGCAACCAACGGCTTTGTAGATCGTTAACTCACTTAGTTCATTTTCACGAAAACCCTGATTGATCAATTCCTCAGGTGGAATTTTGATTTCTTCCTTGCATTCCTTGCACAGCCGACGCGCCAGTCGTTGGGCAATGATCAGGGTGATACTGGATGCAATGTTGTAGGGTGCGACGCCCATGTTCATCAATCGTGTAAGCGTTTGTGGCGCGCTATTGGTATGGAGGGTTGAAAGTACCATGTGGCCCGTTTGTGCAGCTTTAATGGCAATCTCGGCGGTTTCCAGATCGCGGATTTCGCCAACCATGATAATGTCCGGATCTTGACGTAGGAAGGCCCGCAGGGCGTTAGCGAAGGTCATGCCGACCTTAGGATTGACATTGACTTGATTAATGCCAGCTAGGTTGATTTCCACCGGATCCTCGGCGGTGGAGATGTTGACTTCGGCGGTGTTCAAGATGTTGAGTGCGGTGTACAGCGACACGGTCTTGCCGCTACCGGTAGGACCGGTGACCAGTACCATTCCCTGCGGTTTGTGAACGGCCTTGAGGAACAAATCTTTTTGATGATCCTCATAGCCTAAGGCTTCGATACCCATCTGGGCGCTGGAGGGATCGAGCAGACGGAGCACTACCTTTTCACCCCAAAGGGTGGGCATGGTATTGACGCGAAAATCGATAGCCCGTTGTTTGGTAAGATAGAGCTTGAGTCGCCCGTCCTGCGGTACGCGCCGTTCGGCGATATCCAGTTGAGCCATGATCTTCAGGCGAGCGGCGAGGCGCGGCGCCATCGTGACCGGTGGTTTGTAGATCTCATCAAGGATGCCATCCTGACGGAGGCGTACCCGATAGATTTTTTCGTAAGGTTCGAAGTGGATATCGGAGGCACCGCGATTGATGGCTTGGAGAATGACTTGATTGACAAATCGCACTATTGGTGCGTCGTCGGCATCGGCGCTGGTCAGCGTTTCAACTTTGCCCGAGCTACCTTCGCTCACATAGTCGAGATCACCGACCTCCGGGTCGACCATGTCCGTCGCCGAGGTCTCGGTGGCGGTCTCGAGCATTTTGGCAAGCTGCAGCTCGCTGACGACGACTGGTTCGACATCCAGCCGGGTTTGGAATTTGATGTCTTCCAGCGCACGCTGATTGGTGGGATCGCTCAGCCCGACAAACAATCGGCGCCCCCGTTTATATAACGGCAGGACATGATGCTTGCGGAGCAGCTTTTCCTCGACCAGTTGTACGACGGTCCTGTCAACTTCTAGCGTTGCGACATCGAACAGGGGTAGGTTGAAACTACGCGCGGCAACGCGGGCGATGTCATTATCGCGAGCTAGTTTGTTTTCAACCAGATAGGTGACGAAAAGAGTATTTTGCTTGCGTGCCTGCTCAAGAGCCTTCAATGCCTCCGCTTCATCGAGCAGATGATGCATGACGAGTTGCCGAGCCAGTCCGATAAGTTGGCCTGCGGCGGGTTGGGCAGTGACGGTGTTAGGAATACTAGCCATGGCTTGATCTTAATTCCTCCAGCGATTCAGTGGTGCCGATCGCTTGACACCCCGAACTTTAGACCATGTGCGAAACCTTGGAAAGAGGCGGGAAGAAGTACTGAATGTTTTGTAATGCATGCATTACATCCTCAGCGTTCTAGTGCCAATAGAATCATGAGCATAAATTGTTAAGGTGTCAAATTTTTAAGATATTCAAGGTGTTCGGTTTTAAGATGCATAAGGCATGTCTTTTGCATCTGATCTATGAAAATGTCATATATTTATCATACTTGGATAGCCTTAGGGAACAGATATCTCAGCTTTGATCAATATTTGATTGAGAGAGTTGTGATTGATGGGAATAAAAGTATTGATAATGGTAACGCTATACTAAAAGGGAAAAAGATGATGTGCCTATCAGGTCGGAGAGGGACCGTCACCAAGTTGAGTTGTGGGGTCAAGAGCACCAAGATGCTGTTCAAAAGCGATTGATTCTGAAGATTCTCTTAGATTAGAATGTAAAATATTTATTACTATCGTAAGTTTTTATAACATGAGTGGAGAATTTGAAGCCGCTGATTCGGTAAGGAGCTAAATTTGAAATATATTATTGATTTTTAACGGTAATATCAAATAATTCGGTAAAATCGAGTCGATTTCATCCGCTCTTGATTGATGAAAAACCGAGGGTCTGGATAATTCCATATTTTTTAAGTTTGATCAAACTGGCGTACATGGGGAAGGAGGAGTCGAGCCATGTCTGTGGAAACGATGACCGTCGGCGCGATTGGGTTCGTGGAGAAAGAGTCCCGAATGATTCGAAACGTCCTGTCGTTGGCCAGCAATAATGAATATACGTACCAGATGGTGATTGGCGATCAGAAATCGGCCAATCTTATGATCGTTAACGCCGACGACCCGGCGGCTATGGCGGTATGGAACGAATGTTTCAAAATTGATCCAAATAGAGCGGTCATTTTTGCTTCCACTGGCTGTCAATTCGGGGAAGATCATGCCTGTATTAAACGGCCATTGATCGCCAGCCAGTTACACGGCGTCTTGTCTCTCGAAGGGACGCGGAGTGGGGCAGCCTCGGTACCGCAGAAATATCAGGTGCTCAGAAAAAGCTTTCTATTCCGTAACCTGTCTTTCAGCCATCTAGAGAAAATCGTTGCGTTGTCACGGCCACTGACTCTGCCTGCTGAGCATGTGGTGTTCGAGATGGCCGATGCCGGTGCCGAGATGTGTGTGATCCTGAAAGGGCGGCTGAAGGTGAGTGTGGCCAATGGCGAAGGGCGGGAAATCGTATTGGGCACGGTTGGACCGGGTGAGATCATCGGTGAAATTGCCATGCTCGATGGTCGAGGCCGTTCGGCAAGCGCGGTTACCTTGACCGCTTGTGATCTGCTCATGATCCATCGTGAGGATTTCATGCCGTTCCTGGAGCAGAATCCCAAGGCAGCGATCGATCTGATCAACGTACTGGCACTGCGGTTACGGCTCAATACCGGACAATTGGCCGAATTTCTCATCAAGGAAACCCCACCATCCCAGCCATGAGCATGTAGTGAGTGTAAGTAATACGCTAGCTATTGCGGTGATGGTAGTAAACCGGTTAGCGTTACGTCCGTTGTGATGATTTCGCTAACAGTAACATCTGCCGCGTTCGCGGTGGAGCCACAGGGGGCTTTCATGGAACTCGCTTGCCTGGACCTGGAAGGGGTCCTGGTTCCAGAAATTTGGATCAATGTCGCTGAGCGTACCGGTATCGAAGCGTTGCGGCTGACTACCCGCGATATTCCCGACTATGATCAATTGATGCGACAGCGGTTGGGACTATTGGATCAGCACGGTCTGAAACTGTCCGATATCCAGCGGGTAATCGCCGACATGGGGCCGCTGGAGGGGGCGTACGAGTTTCTAGATTGGCTACGCGAGCGCTTTCAGGTCGTGATTTTGTCCGATACCTTTTACGAGTTTGCCATGCCCTTGATGCGACAACTGGGTTGGCCAACCTTGTTCTGTCACCGACTAGAGGTGGTTGACGATCAGGTCGTTGACTATCGATTGCGGCAAGCCGATGGCAAGCGGCAGGCGGTACAGGCATTTCATACCCTGAACTTCCGAGTAATCGCTGCTGGCGATTCTTACAACGATACTGCGATGCTAGCGGAAGCTGAGGCCGGCATCCTGTTTCGGCCTCCACAAAACGTGATCGATGAATTTCCTCAATTTCCGGTAGCACGTACTTTCGAGGAATTGCGTGAACAATTCCGCAAGGCGAGCACGCGTTCGCTGTGAATCGTGACCGATCACAGCATGCGGACACGGCTGGAAATGATGGATCGATTGGATCAACCCAATAGCAATTTATCGTCCGATACCGCCTCGCCCTGAGATTCCTCGAACAGTCGCAGCAGGTCCGGCACGTCCAGCCGGGTGCGTTCCGGGCCGCTGATGTCGAAGACGACCCGTCCCTGATGCAGCATCACAGTGCGTTCGCCAAGATCCAGTGCCTGTCGCAAACCATGGGTGACCATCAGTGCGGTCAGATGTTGTCCAGCGACGATATTGCGGGTCAGTTCCAGCACGAAAGCGGCTGTTTTGGGATCAAGCGCGGCGGTATGCTCATCCAGCAGCAAGATTTTGGTGGGGCGAAGGGTGGCCATCAGCAGGCTGACCGCTTGGCGTTGGCCACCGGATAGTAAATTCATGCGATCTTCCAGACGATATTCCAGCCCCAGTCCCAACTGCGCTAGGCGTTCCCGAAATTCGGCCCGCGCCGTTTGAGACAGTGCACGACGCAGACCACGGCTACGATTACGCGCCGCCGCCAGCGCCAGATTCTCTTCCACCGTCAGTTCGGCGCAGGTACCGGCCAGTGGGTCCTGAAAGACCCGTGCGACCCAATGGGCGCGTTGACTCACGCCCCAGCGGGTCACGTCTTGCTGATCAAGGAGCACCGTGCCGCTGCTAATCGCTGCTTCGCCCGCCAGCGCGTTCAACAGAGTCGATTTGCCCGCACCGTTGCCGCCGATTACGGTGAGAAACTGTCCGGCCGGAATGGTGAGATCGATGCCGCGTAGCACCGGGTTTTCCAAGGGCGTGCCAGAGTTGAATGTGACGCAAAGCTGATTTATTTCAATCATTTTTCAATCGATTTTATTGATCAACAATCATCTGTGATCTGATTCATGACGACCCATTTTACTGATACCACCGACGTCGAGCGGGTGCCGCTAAAGATTTTCACCGAAAAGGCGTATCTGGATTATTCCATGTACGTCATTCTCGACCGGGCCTTACCCCACATTGGCGACGGGTTAAAACCGGTACAGCGGCGTATCGTCTACGCCATGTCCGAACTTGGCTTGAGCGCCGGGGCCAAGCATAAAAAATCGGCCCGTACCATTGGTGATGTGCTCGGTAAATACCACCCGCACGGCGATCTGGCTTGTTACGAGGCCATGGTGTTGATGGCCCAGCCCTTTTCCTACCGTTATCCGCTGGTGGATGGTCAGGGCAACTGGGGATCGCCAGACGATCCTAAATCCTTTGCCGCCATGCGCTACACCGAAGCGCGACTGACGCCGTTTGCCCAAATTCTGCTGGCGGAACTGGGGCAAGGTACGGTGAGTTGGACGCCCAATTTCGACGGTACACTGGAAGAACCTGTATTGCTGCCAGCGCGCCTGCCGCAGGTGTTGCTCAACGGCACCACCGGCATCGCCGTTGGCATGGCCACCGACATCCCGCCGCACAATCTCGGTGAGATCGCTGCTGCTTGTATCCGGCTATTGGATCAGCCCGACAGCGAGATAGACGCACTGTGCGAGCTGGTGCCAGCTCCCGATTATCCAGGCGGTGGGGAGATCGTGACTCCCCGCGAGGAACTGCGCAAGCTGTATCAGACCGGGAATGGTACGGTGCGCTTACGTGCGCGCTTCGAGCGGGAAAACGGCGATGTAGTGATTGTTGCCCTGCCGCATCAGGTATCGGGGGCGCGGATCCAGGAGCAGATCGCCGCGCAGATGCGTGATAAGAAGCTGCCGATGGTCGAGGATCTGCGCGATGAATCCGATCACGAAAACCCGACCCGGCTGGTGCTGGCGCTGCGCTCCAATCGAGTCGATGTAGATCTGCTGATGGATCATCTATTCGCCACCACCGACTTGGAGAAAAGCTACCGGGTCAACCTGAACATGATCGGGTTGGATGGAAAGCCGCAGCTCAAGAATCTCAAGCAGATTCTTGATGAATGGTTGCGGTATCGGCTGGCCACAGTGCGGCGGCGACTGGAACACCGCCAGAATCAGGTGGAACAGCGGCTGCATATTCTCGATGGCTTGTTGATCGCCTACCTGAACTTGGACGAAGTGATCCACATCCTACGTACCGAAGACAAGCCCAAACCAGCACTGATCGCACGTTTCCAACTGTCTGATGCTCAGGCCGAAGCCATATTGGAAACCAAATTGCGTCATCTGGCCCGATTGGAAGAAATGAAACTGCGCGGTGAGCAGGATCAGCTACGCAAGGAACTGGAGCGATTACAACAGTTGCTCGGCTCGGAAAAACAGTTGAAAAAGCTGATCCGCAAGGAAATCGAGGAAGATGCGCAACGCTTCGCCGACCCGCGCCGCTGCTCGCTGATAGAGCGCTCTCCGGCACAGGCGCTGGACGAAACCAGTTTGACCCCGAGCGAACCGGTGATAGTGGTGTTATCGCGAATGGGTTGGGTGCGAGCGGCCAAAGGCCGTGAGATCGACCCTACGGCTTTGAACTACAAATCAGGTGATAGCTTCTTGGCGCAGGCTCAGGGGCGTAGCAATCAATCGGCAGTATTTCTCGATACCACTGGGCGTGTTTACACCCTACCAGTAGCCGGACTGGCCTCGGCGCGTGGTTACGGCGAGCCACTCACTGGCAAACTCAGTCCACCGGATGGAGCCAGTTTTATCAGTGTTTTGTTGGGTGGTCCCGAAGATCTTTACTTACTGGCCACGGATGCAGGCTATGGTTTCATCTGTGCCTTCGATGATCTACTGAGCCGCAACAAGGCCGGTAAGGTAGTGCTGACTGTACCGGAAAAGGCCAAGATACTACCGCCGATGCCGATCACGGCGCTGGAAACCGAGCAGTTGGCAGCTATCGGAAGTGGTGGTCGCTTGCTGCTGTTCCCCGTCAAGGAACTGCCGCGCTTACCCAAAGGCAAAGGCAATAAGATTCTCGATCTGCCGGGCGAGGAACGGCTACTGAGCTTGGCGCTCGTACCGCCAGAACGAAATTTGGTGGTGACTGCTGGTAAGCGGGATCTGAAATTGAAACCGAGCGATCTGGAAAGCTACGCCGGTGAACGTGGTCGACGAGGTAAGCCGTTACCGCGTGGTTTTCAACGAGTGGAACGGATGGTGGCGGGGGAGTGAGCGTGCCACCACCATCGATACCCCAGGAGCGCAGCGAGCAGTACGGCATACAACGCCGGTTCACGGATGTCGGCCTTGACCAGCCACCAGTAGTGCAAGACGCCCAACACGCCGATCAGGTAAACCAGCCGGTGTAGCCGCTGCCAGTTGCGTCCTAGCCGCTTGATCATCCCGTTGGTGGAGGTGATCGCTAGCGGAATCAATAGTAGAAAGCCGAGGAAACCGATGGTGATATAGGGGCGTTTGGCGATGTCTTGGAGTATGGCTGATAGGTCGAAGAACTGATCGAAGACCAAGTACACGCCAAAGTGCAGGCAAACGTAGAAAAATGCGAACAGCCCCAGCATCCGCCGTAATTTTTGTAATCCATTCCAGCCGCTCAGTCGCCGTAGCGGCGTGATCGCCAGCACCAACAGCAGGAAGCGCAAACTCCAGTCGCCAGTGCGATGGCTCAGCGTTTCAACCGGATTGGTGCCCAGTTGGTCCTGCCATGCCAGCCAGCACAGCCAAATCGCTGGCAGCAGGCTGGCGCAAAAAACCAAGGGTTTTCCATAGGGTGGGAGACGGGTTTGGCGCACGGGCATGATTGGGGTGGCTTTGAGATGGACGGATGAGATCCACAGGGAGGTGAAAGACGCTTGCGTGGTTCATCCATCCATCAGAGTTCCCATGCTGGGAAAGTTCCCGCTCAGGTGGTGAACGATAGTTTCATGGGCGCTTATTTTGAACGCCCATAAAAAAAGCCGGAGTTTGCGGACTCCGGCAAATAACCACCAAAGGAAAGTGTGGAGAAGAACGACATCTCACGATGTCCCCTATAGCTTAGAAGGTTTTGTTGCACTGCGTCAAGTTTTTTTGCGATTGCAATAAAAAAATACCGGGAGGTATCGACCGGCCCGGCTAAAGAACCACCAAAGGAGGATTTAAGACCGTATTCATCGTGAATGTTACATTGCAGTATAGGGACGATTATTGCACTGCGTCAAGTTTTTTTAAGATATTTTTATATTAAAAAATCATTAGCTTATACAATAAACCCTCGGCATGAGCGAAGTGCTTTTCGGCGTTGTGATGGGCATTATTCATACTGCAGCACAATCTTACCCATCTGTGCATTGGCCAACAGCCGTTGGTGGGCGGCGACCGCCTGTGTAAACGGGAAAATCCGGTCGATCACCGGTTCGATACGGTGTTCTTCTACGAAATGCAGCATAGCGGCGAATTCAGCGGGTGAACCCATAGTGGAGCCGATGATACGCAGCTGCCGAAAGAATAGCTTGGCCATCTCCAGTCCCTGTGGCGGATTGCCAGCCGTTGCACCATACACCACCAGCCGACCGGCTGATTTCAACAACAGGAAGTAATCATGGAGTGTAGGACCTCCGGTGCCATCGATGATCACATCCACACCACCCGTTAATTCAGCCAGTTGTTTAGCCCAATGGGCTTCACGATAGTTGACCCCCCCGGTCGCTCCCATGCGCCGCGCCTGTTCCAGCTTGTCATCGTTGCCGCTGGTGACGAAAGTCCGTGCGCCTAGCGCCACCGCCCATTTCAACGCAAAGGTCGCGACACCGCCACCGATGCCGGTAATCAATACGGTTTCACCGGATTGAGTCTCAGCTTGGGTCATCAGCGCTCGCCAAGCGGTGAGTCCTGCCAGGGGAAAGGCGGCGGCTTGTTCCCAGCTCAGATGTGCCGGTTTGCTAAACACTTGGTTGGCGGGAACGCAAAGATATTCGGCGAAGGTGCCAGGGTCTGGCATACCCAGCACCCGGAAAGTTGGGCTGGGGAAACGAGGATTGTCACCCCAGTCGTAGGCGGGGTAGATCACCACCGGTTGATCCAGCAATTCCGCCGGAGCGCCGGGGCCGAGTGCATCGATCATACCGGCTCCATCCGAGCCGGTGATACACGGTAGACGGATGCCAGGATACTGCCCAAGACTAATCCAGACATCGCGGCGATTGAGGGCTGCTGCATGCAGGCGCACGCGAACTTGGCCGGGACCAGGCTCTGGCGTGGTGATCGCATCGATACGCAAGTGCTCGGGGCCACCAAGCCGAGGGAGAATAACCGCTTTCATGGGTTGCTCCTTATTAAGGATGAGTTCAGATCATGGTCGATCATGAACGGTGAAAAATTCTCAAAGTAGGTCTTTGTTCACTTTCCAGCAAAATGTTCTAACTTTAGTAGCGAGCATACGTTCGGGTGATCCGCTTGATTCAGTCTCTCGGTAGACCCGTGCGGCAGCCAGCCCTGTACAATGCCTCGACCTTGTACGACTAAAAAAACCGTCATCCGTCATCACGATCGCAACGGTCGGTGCTGGTTGTAACTATTTGGGCCTCACCGTCCCTAGGGTCGGGGGCCTTTTCACATCATCCGTTGATCACTAGAAGAGAAGCACGATGACTGACAAGCCCATCAATATGACGCGCCCGCTGGATTTGACGCATGAAAAGCGCAACGTTGGTCCACAGCGCATCCAGCGGCCGGTTTACATGGACTTGCTACCGACCTGCAACAACGCCTGCCCAGCAGGCGAGAATATCCAGGCTTGGCTGACATATGCTCAGGCGGGCCGGTTCAAGGAAGCGTGGCAAAGCTTGACCGAGAACAATCCGATGCCGGCGATTCATGGTCGGGTGTGTTATCACCCCTGTGAAAATGCCTGCAATCGTGGACGGCTGGATAGCTCGGTAAGCATCCATGCGGTCGAACGTTTTCTTGGCGACCTGGCGTTGCAGGAAAACTGGCAGTTTGAAGTGACCGCCCCACCCAGTGGCAAGCGCGTCCTCGTGGTCGGTGCGGGTCCCAGCGGCTTGTCTGCTGCTTATCATCTGGCACGCTTGGGCCATCAGGTCGAAATTCACGAAGCGGGTCCGATGGCTGGCGGCATGATGCACTTCGGTATTCCTTCCTACCGTCTGCCGCGCGATGTGCTGGATGCCGAAATCAAGCGCATCGAGAACATGGGTGTCAAGATCGTCCTCAATCATCGGGTCGATGATCTGATGGCGGAAAAAGAAGCGGGTAAGTTCGACGCCATGTTCATCGCCGTAGGCGCGCACCTAAGCAAGCGCACCGATATTCCCTCACGCGATGCGGGCAAGATGCTCGATGCCATCAGCTTCCTCAAAGATGTGGAAAGCGGCAATGCCCCCAAACTGGGGCGACGGGTCGCGATTTACGGTGGTGGTAATACCGCAATGGATGCCGCCCGCGTTGCCAAGCGCTTGGGTTACGAGCCGCTGATCATCTATCGCCGCGACCGTGAGCATATGCCCGCGCACGACTTCGAGGCGACTGAAGCGCTGGACGAAGACGTCAAGATCCACTGGCTGCGTACCATCAAAAATATCGAAGAGACCAAATTCACCGTCGAGGTGATGGAGGTCGATGAAAAAGGGCGTCCGCAACCGACCGGCAAGTTTGAGACGCTGGAAGCGGATGCGTTGATCATGGCGCTGGGTCAGGATGTGGACACCAGTTTCATGCACAAGATGCCCGGCGTCGAATTTAAGGGCGACGGGGTGGTGACGGTGGATGAAACCATGATGACCGGCTATCCAGGTTTGTTCGCTGGTGGCGACATGGTGCCTTCCGACCGCACCGTTACCATCGGGGTCGGCCATGGCAAGAAGGCAGCCCGGAACATCGACGCTTGGTTGCACGGCAATACTTACACCCAGTCCCCCAAGCATCCTTTGGCGACCTTTGACAAGCTGCATGTTTGGTACTACACCGATGCCGCTCAGCGCCCGCAAGGCCATCTGGAAATAAAAAAACGGGTCAGCAGCTTTGAGGAAGTGGTCGGTGGCTTCAATGAAAAGGAAGCACTGTACGAAGCCAAGCGCTGTTTATCCTGCGGCAACTGCTACGAATGCGACGGCTGCTACGGCGCTTGTCCTGAGGATGCGGTTATCAAGTTAGGGCCGGGCAATCGCTACCGCTACGACTACGATCTTTGCACGGGTTGCGCGGTGTGCTTCGAGCAATGCCCCTGCCACGCCATCGAGATGATCCCAGAACCGTCAGATCCGGTGAGTTGAGTCCGATAAAAACCCAATAAAGTCTTCCTTATCTCATGCGGGATAAGGAAGGCGAATCGTTTCCCGAATCACTGCCCGTTGCCACCAAGAGCGGGCTAAAAAACTAGAGAAGCGCCATGACCGAACGGCAAGTCACTACGATCGACGGCAACGAAGCCGCAGCCTATGTTGCCTATCGCGTAAATGAAATTTGTACCATTTATCCCATCACTCCGTCCTCGACCATGGCCGAACTGGCCGATCAATGGTCCTCTGAGGGAATCAAGAACATCTGGGGCACAGTGCCCATGGTCGTGGAAATGCAGCATGAGGGCGGCGCAGCCGGTGCGGCGCACGGCGCGTTGCAGACCGGGGCGTTGACCACGACCTTCACCGCGTCGCAAGGTCTGCTGTTGATGATTCCCAACATGTACAAGATCGCTGGTGAGCTGACCGCAGCGGTGTTCCACGTCGCCGCCCGCGCCTTGGCGACGCAGGGATTATCGATCTTCGGTGACCATCAAGACGTGATGTCGGTGCGTCCCACCGGTTTTTGCATGTTGGTTTCCGCCTCGGTGCAGGAAGCCCACGACATGGCGCTGATCGCCCAGGCCGCCACTTTGGAGGCGCGCGTCCCGTTCATCCATTTCTTCGACGGTTTCCGCACCTCACACGAAGTCAACAAGCTCACCTTGCTGACCGATGATGAAATGCGGGCAATGATCCGCGACGACTTGGTGATGGCGCACCGCAATCGAGCGTTGAACCCGGATCGGCCGTTCATTCGCGGTACTGCCCAAAATCCCGACACCTATTTCCAAGCCCGCGAAACGGTCAATCCGTTCTACACCAAGGTGCCGGGAATCGTGCAGGCGGCAATGGATCGCTTCGCCGAAGTGACCGGTCGTCGCTATAACTTGTTCGATTACTTCGGTGATCCCAATGCCGAACGGGTCATCATCATCATGGGTTCAGGCGGGGAGACTGCCTACGAAACCGCCAAGTATTTGAACGCAAACGGTGAAAAGGTCGGCGTGCTGCAAGTCCGGCTCTATCAGCCTCTGTCCGCCGTGCATTTCCTGGAGAAATTGCCCAAGAGCGTCAAATCTATCGCGGTTTTGGAGCGCACCAAAGAGCCGGGTGCAACCGGTGAGCCGATGTATCTGGAAGTCGTCAATACCTTGGTCGAAGCCCAAATGGAGGGCGCGCTGCCCAGCGGCACGATTCCGCGGGTGATCGGTGGTCGTTACGGTCTGTCGTCCAAGGAATTCACCCCGGCGATGTGCAAGGCGGTCTTTGATGAGCTGGCCAAGGCCAAGCCTAAGAACCACTTCACGGTCGGCATCGTGGATGACGTGGCGCATACCAGCTTGGATGTGGACCCAAGCTTTGTGATCGAGCACGATAAGGTGGTACGCGCTATGTTCTTCGGCCTGGGCGCGGATGGCACGGTCGGAGCAAATAAGAACTCGATCAAGATCATCGGCGACGATCCAGAGTTTTTCGCCCAAGGCTATTTCGTCTACGACTCCAAAAAATCCGGTTCGCAGACGGTCTCGCATCTGCGTTTCGGCCCCGATCCCATCCAATCGCCTTATCTGGTGCAGTCGGCTAACTTCATCGGCGTGCATCAGTTCAACTTCCTGGATCGTGGCGATGTGCTCAAGAACGCCGCCCCCGGCGCGGTAGTGCTGCTCAATACCAGCCCGCACGAGCCGGAGGAGACCTGGGATCGCATCCCGCGCCCGGTGCAGCAGGAAATCATCGACAAGAAGCTGGAACTCTACGGCATCAACGCCGACAAGGTGGCCCGCGACAACGGCATGGGGACGCGGATCAACACCATCATGCAGACCTGCTTCTTCGCCATCTCCAAGGTTCTGCCGCGCGATCAGGCGATCGAGAAAATCAAATACTCGATCAAGAAAACCTACGCCCGCAAGGGTGAGGAAGTGGTGCGCAAGAACTTTGTGGCGGTGGATAACACTCTGGTCAACCTCAAAGCAATTGCGGTACCAGCGCAAGCGACCGGTCTGCGGGAATTGCCGCCCGTAGTGCCAGCCAACGCCCCCGATTTTGTGAAGAATGTGACGGCGATGATGATGGCCGGGCGCGGTGACGAACTGCCGGTCAGTGCTTTACCGGTGGATGGGACCTATCCCAGCGCTACCACTCGGTGGGAGAAACGCAACATTTCCAGCTTCGTGCCGATCTGGGAGCCGGACATCTGCATTCAATGCGGTAATTGCAGCATGGTCTGTCCGCATGGCGTGATCCGTTCCAAGTTCTACAACGAAGCGAGCCTGGAAAGCGCACCGCATGCCTTCAAAACTGCGCCCATCGACGCGCGTGGATTCCCGGATATTCGCTATACCTTGCAAGTGTATTTGGAAGACTGCACCGGCTGTGGTTTGTGCGTTGAGGTCTGTCCAGCCAAGAGTAAGGAAAAAGCGGGTCACAAAGCGATCAACATGGCGCTCAAGGAGCCGGTGCTGGAGAACGAGCGGGCCAACATCGACTTTTTCGAGACCCTGCCAGAAGTGGATCGTGGGCGGGTGGATTTCTCGACGGTGCGTGGCGTGCAGTTCTTGCCACCGCTGTTTGAGTTCTCTGGAGCCTGTGCCGGTTGTGGCGAAACGCCCTATGTCAAACTGCTCTCGCAATTGTTCGGTGATCGGCTATTGGTTGCCAACGCGACGGGTTGCTCCTCGATCTACGGCGGTAACCAGCCAACCACGCCTTGGTCGATCAACAATGAGGGACGCGGTCCCGCTTGGTCCAATTCGCTGTTCGAAGATAACGCCGAATTTGGTCTTGGGTTCCGCTTGACTGCCGATAAACACCTGACCTATGCCCACGAGTTGCTCAAGGCACTGGCTGGGTCGATTGGCGAAGCGCTGGTAGACGACCTGATCGAAGCCGAACAGACCACCGAGATCGATATCCGTCATCAGCGCGGACGGGTGGCGGAACTCAAGCAGCGTCTGAAGGAGATCAAAGATCCGCGTGCCGAGCAGTTGCTGGTGCTCTCCGATCAATTGGTCCGGCGCAGCGTGTGGATCGTCGGTGGCGATGGCTGGGCCTACGATATCGGCTCCTCTGGCGTCGATCATGTGCTAGCTAGCGGCCGCGATGTCAACATCCTGGTGATGGACACCGAGGTCTATTCCAATACCGGTGGCCAGATGTCGAAATCCACACCGTTGGGGGCAGTGGCCAAATTTGCGGCTGCTGGCAAGGTGGCTGGTAAGAAAGATATGGCCTTGCAGGCGATTTCCTATGGAAATGTCTATGTCGCTCGCGTGGCCTTGGGTGCTAATCCACAACAATCGCTGCTGGCGTTTCGTGAAGCGGAAGCCTATCGCGGACCCTCGCTGATCCTGGCTTACAGTCACTGCATCGCCCATGGCATCAATATGCAGCGTGGCCTTGAGCAACAGCATTTGGCAGTGGAAAGCGGCCACTGGCCGTTAGTCCGCTACAACCCAGCGGTGCGCGAATCGGGAGCCAATCCCTTCGTGCTCGATTCGGCGCGGCCCAAGATTCCGCTCAAGCAATACCGTTACAACGAGGTGCGCTTCAAGGTGCTCGCCTACACCAATCCCAAGGAAGCCGAGCATTTAATGGAACTGGCCCAGCAGGCGGTCAATCGGCGTTGGTCGGTGTACGAGGAGATGGCAGCGCGCGGCGGTGCTGATTTCCAGCCGATCTTCAAACACTGATAAGGCGTACACCCACGGTGCGCGGCAATTTTTCGATCCTTCCGTCATCTTTCTAGGATCGAAAAGTGCTGCGCCCATCCCGCACCCAATAAGGAATCATCATGGATTTACGAACCACTTACATGGGGATGGAGCTGAAACATCCCATCGTGGCGTCAGCCTCACCGCTGGCGGGAACTGTGGCCAACATCAAGCGTATGGAGGATGCTGGCGCATCGGCCGTGATCATGTTCTCGCTGTTCGAGGAACAGCTAAAGCATGAGAGTGCCGCGCTGGAATATTTGATGACGGCGCATACCGAAAGCTTCGCCGAGTCACTGAACTATTTTCCAGAAATGGACGATTACACCGTCGGCCCGGACAGTTATCTGGACCTTTTGCGGCGAGCCTCCGAGGCGGTGGATATTCCCATTATGGGGAGTCTAAATGGCATCACCAACACCGGCTGGATCGAATACGCGCAGTTGATGCAGCAGGCGGGCGCCAAGGGTATCGAGCTGAACGTCTATTACATTCCGGCCGATCTGACCACCAGTGGTCGCGAGGTTGAGGACCGTTACATCGAGATCGTCAAGGCGGTGAAAGCGGCGGTGACGATACCGGTGGCGGTGAAGCTGAATCCGTTTTTCAGTGCTATCGGCTCGATGGCCAAATCGCTGGACGATGCGGGTGCCGATGCCTTGGTGTTATTCAACCGTTTTTATCAGCCCGATTTTGATCTGAGCAAGTTGGAGGTGATTCCCGATCTGCATCTGAGTACGCCGGATGAAATTCGTCTGCCATTACTGTGGATTGCGGTGCTCTACGGCAAGCTACAGTCTTCCTTGGGCGCGACCCGAGGTGTGCATACACCGATAGAGGTGGTGAAGTATCTGATGGCGGGCGCGGATGTGGTAATGACCACTTCGGCGTTACTGAAAAATGGTGTCGATTATCTGACCACCTTGCGCGACGGTTTACAGACCTGGATGGAACTCAATCACTACGACTCAGTGCATCAGTTGAAAGGCTCGATGAGTCAGCGCAATGTTGCCGATCCGACCGCTTTCGAGCGCGCCAACTACATCAAGACGCTGGAAAGCTACAAGGGCGACTATCTGTAAAGGAAAGGCGCCGATGAGCTGATTGACCTCTATTCATCGCTTGGAGGTCTTGCGGGGATTGCGGGGACGCAATCCCCTTTTTTCTTGCCGCTGTTTCAGACAGGCTCGCGGTATTGGCGTGGGACTTCGAGCAAAAGGCTTTGTGGGTCCGCCTGTGAGTCCACATGCCCTTTGCGGAGCGCGATGCCATTTAGCGAGTTGACCTCGACATCCTCGTTGCCCCATTGATCCCAACCCGGCCGACAGAAGCGAGCAAACAGTTCCAGATAGGGACCGGGTGAGCAGGATTCGATGAGGGGGTAAATTTGATCAGGCTTGCGAGAATGTTCGCGTTTTTGCGCAATCAGCACATTGGTTTGGGTGCGGCCGGGTTGCAGGGTACGCAGGTGACCGCGCACGCCGAATAGGACTAGCTCGGTGACATTACGGAAATAAAAACCGACCCCCCGGCCGTCGGGGCCGCCATCCTTGCGCACCTTGTACCACACCAGATTGGATTTGTAGGTGAATCCCCAACGCCGCATCACTTCCAAGCCCTCCGCCAGCAGCGCATTAGGAACCCAGAGGTAGAGATGGGCATTGGGAGCGAGAAGAGGTTTTACCGGGAGCGTACAAATTTCTTCCAGAGTCATCGTCGGGTAGCGAAGTAGCCGTTGATGCTCGGGCGCCATCTTGCCGGTACGATTCTGGAAACGCCAAGGTGGGTCGGCCAGGAGCGTTGCATAGGTTCCGGCAACCTTAGCGCTGAGATCCTCAGCCGCTGTGGTTGAGGTGCTGTCGGTAGCTTTTTGCGTTATGTCCAACGAGTCAGCTCACTTCAGGCTACGTCTCTCATAAAAGGTCTTTACGAATTGTGCCAGCCGATGCTCAGCGATGGCTGCTCGCAGTTCACGCATCAGATCCAGGTAGTAGTACAGGTTATGAATGGTATTGAGCCGGGCGCCGAGAATCTCATTGCACCGGTCCAGATGGTGGAGATAGGCGCGGCTGTAATGCTGGCAGGTGTAGCAGCCACAACTCTCGTCCAGCGGCTGGGTATCGGTCCGATGTCGGCTGTTGCGGATGCGAATATCGCCGTGGTGGGTGAACAGATGACCGTTGCGTGCATTACGGGTCGGCATCACGCAATCGAACAGATCCACACCGCGGCACACCGCCTCAACCATATCTTCCGGTTTACCAACGCCCATCAGATAGCGCGGGGCGATTTCTGGTAACAGCGGCACGGTACAGTCAAGCGTTGCCAGCCGTTCCGCTGGAGGTTCGCCGACCGACAGCCCGCCGATGGCATAACCGTCGAAGCCGATGTCGCTCAAACCTACGGCGGAAATCTGGCGCAGTTGAGGATATACGCCACCTTGCACGATCCCAAACAGTGCGGCGGGATTGTCGCCGTGGGCAATTTTGCTGCGTCGCGCCCAACGTAGCGAGAGTTCCATCGACCGCCGCGCTTCGTCTTCAGTGGCCGGGTAGGGGGTGCATTCGTCAAAGATCATGACGATGTCCGCACCGAGCGCCCGCTGTACCGCCATGGATTCTTCCGGCCCCAGAAATACCATGCTGCCATTGATCGGTGACCGAAATTTTACCCCAGCCTCGGTGATCTTACGGATCGCCGCTAGGCT
>JACSSB010000134.1 GCA_014879435.1 Phycisphaerales bacterium | reverse complement strand
TACCCCAATCCCTGCCAGCGCGGTTATCATTCACCCATGTCCTTTATCCCTTTAATCCCTCATCCCATCACCCCACCTCCACTCTCCTGGCATGTGGCGGTGCAGACCCGACGGCTCGGGGAACGATTGATGCTGGATTATCGAATCGAAGGTGATCTCAGCGCACTATGCCTCCCTGCGCCAAGCACTCCACATCGCGCCGATGGGCTCTGGCGTCATAGCTGTTGCGAAGCATTCCTCAAGGTGGATGGGCAAGCGGGCTATTACGAATTCAATTTCGCGCCCTCGACTGCCTGGGCACTCTACCGATTCACCGCTTATCGTGCGGGGATGTGCGCTATCGCCGCAACCCCGCCACACCTGACTTCACAACTCGAATCGGATCGCTTCGAACTACAAGCCATTGTGCATCTCGATAGTCTGCCAACGGGCGCGGCGTGGTGGTTGGCCGTGGCTGCCATCATCGAAACACGCGATGGCGAGCTGTCGTACTGGGCGCTTCGTCATCCCACCAATCCTCCGGATTTCCACCACCCCGATAGCTTCACTCTTCGCCTGGAATCCGCCGCCGCTTGATCGATCACCTGCTGCCACCTACGATACTGCCGCTCGTGGCCTGGAAAATCCAACGCCCCACCGTGAGACAGCCTTCATGACCATTCGAAATCTCAATTACCTGTTTAAACCCGACACGATTGCGCTGATCTGTGGCGGCGGCGACAGCGAAACCATCATTGTCCGTAATCTGATGAATGGTGGCTTCTCCGGACCGATCATGCCGGTGGACCCCAAGCGTGGAGCACTGGCGGGAGCACTGGCGTATCGCGATATCGCTAGCCTGCCTCTGGCCCCGTCATTGGCCATCATCACCCGGCCGCTACAGGAAGCTCCCGCCCTGATCCAACAATTGGGCGAGCGTGGCACGCGGGCGGCAGTACTGATCAGCGATGCCCGTGGCATGCCTCAGGCCGAACGCGAAACGCTATTTCAGGCAATCCTGGATGCAGCCAAACCTTATGTGCTACGCGTACTAGGACCCGGCTCTCAAGGATTCAACGTACCGCTGTCACAACTCAACGTCAGCCTGAGCCGCCAATCATTGCTGCCTGGCCAGATCGCCTTCGTCACTGAATCCGGCACCATCGCCCAAACCGCAGTCGATATCGGCAACCACTACGGATTCGGCTTCAGTCACCTCATCCATCTGGGCGACCGTCTCGACGTGGATCTGGCCGATATCCTCGACTATCTGGCCGGGGATTACCGCACTCGGGCTATCTTGCTGTACCTGGAAAACATTCGCGATGCCCGCAAATTCATGTCGGCAGCACGGCACGCGGCACGCCTCAAACCGATCATCGTTCTAAAACCACGCCGCTATCCAGCAGAACCCAACGATGCGGTATACGATGCCGCCTTCCGTCGCGCTGGCATATTGCGAGTGGAAGACAGCGACGAGTTGTTGCAAATGGTCGAAGTGCTGAAGGCGGCCAAGCTGGTAAACAGTGATCGCCTAGCTATCCTTGGCAACAGTTCCAGCATGAGCCTGCTGGCCACCGATACGCTGTATCACTTCGGGGGACGATTGGCGCAACTTTCCGAGGCTACACAGCAGGGACTGGAAAAGCTGATCGAACCCAATGCGACGCCCAATCCGGTCGATCTTGGTGATCAAGCCTCGGTCAATGCCTATCAACAAGCCCTGGATCTCCTACTGACAGATCCGGGAGTGGACGGCGTGCTGGTCATCAAAACGCCCAACGCTCTTAGCGATACCACGGCAGTGGCCGATGTCATGATCCAGCGCTTGCCGGACCCACGCTGCAGTGTCATCGCCAGTTTCCCCGGCCCCAAAACCGGTGAGGAAGCGCGAAAGCGCTTGCTAGAACGGCAGATTCCGACCTACGAAACCGCCAGCGGCGCGGTACGTGCCTTCATGCGGATTGTGCAGTACAAGCGCAACCAATCGCTCCTGATGGAAACGCCGCCCTCGCTGCCAGAAGATTTCACCGCCGATGTGGCCACCGCCCGCGCACTGATCACCCGCGCACTGAACAGCGGCCGTCGCCACCTTAACGAGTATGAAGCGACTCAACTGCTCTCTGCCTATTGCATTCCAGTCGCAGAAACCCTACTCGCCGACTCGCCCGCCGAAGCCGCCAAGGCTGCCGCTCGCCTGAACCAACCGGTAGCTCTCAAAATCATGTCGCCGGATATCGGCGCTAAATCGCAAATTGGCGGAGTCGTACGCTATCTGACCAATCCAGATGTCGTCGAACAGGTTGCCACCAACATGCTCACGCAGCTACACACCGTGGCTCCGGCGGCCAAGTTCGATGGTTTCGTACTCCAACCCATCATCCCGCGGGATGGCGCCTATGAAATCCGGTTGGAGATACGCTCCGGCGAGCGATTTGGGCCAGTAGTCTGTTTTGGTCAAGGCGGGACGGAAGCAGAGATCATCGATGACATGGCCTATGGCCTGCCACCACTTAACATGCATCTGGCGCGCGAGATCATGGCGCAAACCCGCATCTACCAGCGCCTGCGTTATAGTCTGCTGCGTCGTGCCGATCTCAACGCGCTGGCTCTGACCTTGATCAAGGTCTCGCAAATGGTGATCGACCTGAACGAGCTGATCGAACTGGATATTAACCCGCTGCGGGTCAACGCCGAAGGTGTGGTGGCGCTGGACGCTCGGGTACGGATCGCTCCCAAAGCATCGGCTCATCTCTTGGCGATTCGCCCCTACCCCAAGGAGCTGGAGGAAACCATCTCGCCAAATAGCGAAAGGGAATTGCTGCTGCGCCCGGTGCTACCGGAGGACGAGCCATCGCTGCAAGCATTGGTGTCGCGTGCTTCGCCTGAGGATCTGCGGCTGCGTTTTTTCCAGCCGATTCGCGAATTATCGCACCAGATGGCGGCAGCGCTGACCCAGATCGATTACCATCGGGAAATGGCGCTGGTGGCGGTTGGCCCCGGCTTACCCGGCAAGGCCGAGATCTATGGCATCGTTAACCTCAGCGCTGACCCGGACAACGAACGAGCGGAATATTCGATCATCGTTGATCGCATGATGATGCGCTTGGGCCTTGGTAACTTACTGATGCGGCGCATCATCGATTATGCGCGCACCCGCGGCATCGGCGAAATCTACGGGGAGGTATTGCAGGAAAACAAGCCGATGCTGCAACTGAACCGAGCCTTGGGTTTCGCTATTCACAGCGATCCCGATGATCCCAGCGTCAAGCATGTTATTTTGAAATTGCACTAAATCGGCTCATCCACGGAGTAACTTTATGAGCGAAACAAATAAAACGAACGACAAACGGCTGTTAGTGGTCGACGACGAGCCCGAATTTGGCGAATTGGTCAGCACAGTGGCTTCCAGCCTCGGCTACCAAGTGCGGGTAGTCACTGATGGCCACGCGTTTCAGCAAGCGTACTTCGAGCTGCACCCCACCCTGATCGTCATGGACATGGTGATGCCAGAAATGGATGGCAACGAATTGGTGCTGTGGTTGGTGGAGCAACACTACGATGCCGGTCTCATCATCATCACCGGCTACAGTCCAGACTACGCCAAGGATGCCCGCCTGCTGGCGGAATTCAAGGGTTTGCGCTCGGTGGTCACCCTGACCAAACCGATCCGTCTGGCCAAACTGCGCGAAGCGCTGGGCGGGG
>JACSSB010000225.1 GCA_014879435.1 Phycisphaerales bacterium | reverse complement strand
CGCCGTGCGTTATCTGGAAGCCGGTTACGATGATTTGACCAAGCTGGACCCCTTAGCCGACGATCTGTTAGTGGTTCTGGGCGGCCCTATTGGGGTCTATGAAGAAGATGCCTATCCCTTTATCCGCGATGAATTACGCTTGCTCAGAGCGCGACTCAGCGCCGGTCGGCCAACACTGGGTCTTTGTTTAGGCTGTCAAATGATCGCCCAAGCGTTGGGGGCGCGGGTCTATCCGGGTGGACAAAAGGAAATCGGTTGGAAACCGCTGATTCTGACCGAAGCCGGTCGGAATAGCCCGCTGGCGGCATTTGCTGATGGCACGCCGGTGCTGCACTGGCACGGTGATACCTTCGATCTACCTAAGGGTGCCGAGCGATTGGCTTCCACTGACCTCTATCCTAATCAAGCATTTATGTGGGGCAAGCATACGCTGGCGTTGCAATTTCACATCGAAACTACCGCCCGTGGATTGGAACGTTGGTTCATCGGCCATGCCTGCGAGATCGGGCAGGTATTGGATCTGTGTGTGCCAGATCTGCGCGCTGAAACCGTCCGTTACGCCGCCCATGCTGAAATGCTGGGTCAGCACTGTTTCGCCGCTTGGCTGGATCGAGTTGGCCTGTGATGCGCGGCCTACGCTCGCCCAGCCGATAGAAAAATGAATATGCCACTGGTTAGCGTGGCGGTGCCCGCTTACAACCACGCCGCCTTTCTCGATATCTGCCTGGAGTCGGTGCGAACTCAGAGTTATCCCCGATTGGAACTGGTGGTAGTGGATGACGGCTCCACCGATGCGACTCTGACGGTAGCGGAGCACTTCGCCGAGCAGCATGCCGATCGCTTTGAACGCCTGAGCGTGATTCATCAGTCCAACCAGGGGGTGAGCGTTGCCTCCAATCGCGCCATCGCGGCCTGTAGCGGCGAGTGGGTGCATTTGTTGGGTTCAGACGATGTGCTTTATCCAGACAAGATCCAGCGCCAGCAGCAGGCCATCGCGGATTGGAACGATCCTGATCTGGCCCTGGTTTATGCCGATGTAAATTTTATCGATGCAACGGGTCGGATTCTGTCTTCCGCCACCCGAAACCGTCGGCCACCCGGTCCTGATCACCAAGCCTATCTATGGCTATTGCTCTATAACGATGTCGCCAATCCAACGGTGGCGCTGCGCCGAGAAGCTTTTCTGGCCGTTGGTGGATTTGACGAAACGTTGTCACTGGAAGATCTGGATTGCTGGCTGCGTTTATCCGCACGCTATGCGGTGGCGCGAGTGGCGGGTTTGCTAGCGGGGTATCGGCGGCACGATGGCAATGCCAGTCGTCGCCAGTTGATGATGTTCGAAGCGAATTGGGACACGCTGGCCAAATTTGCCGAACAGCATGGGGATTTGATCCCACCGGCACTTTGGCGCACCTGTCTTCGCCGCCGCTTGCGAAGCTTTCTGCGCTGGGCGCGCAGGCATGCTCCAGCCTTGGTTCCGATGATCCTCGCGGATGCTTTGCGCAGTCTGATCCGTACTCCAGAACCGGCCATCTGGCGCCGTTATGCTGCACATTGTCGCGCACTGCAAAGCTGACATTTTCCCAATCAGCGGTGTGTTTTTTAGAAAAAATTGTTTTAATTACAATTTTACACTGAGAACAAGAAACGATTTGAACGAGACCGATTCAAATCGCAGGGCTTAAAACCACGACCCTCTCACCATTACCAACCAAAGTAAAACTTGATAAGGAGCGACCCGTGGAACGCGAAAGTATGGAATATGATGTGGTCATTGTCGGCGCCGGCCCTTCCGGTTTGTCGGCGGCCATCCGCTTGAAACAACTGGCGGCAGAGCAGGATCGGGAAATCAGCATTTGCGTCCTGGAAAAAGGCTCCGAAGTCGGTGCCCACATTCTATCCGGCGCGGTGGTGGAGCCGCGTGCCTTGAACGAACTGATCCCGGACTGGAAAGAGCGAGGTGCGCCGCTCGACGTGCCAGCCACTCAGGATCAATTTCTGCTGCTGACCCGCGAGACTTCGTACAAGTTGCCCACTCCGCCGCAGATGAACAATCACGGCAATTACATCGTCAGTTTGGGTAATGTGTGTCGCTGGTTGGCGACGCAGGCCGAGGAACTGGGCGTAGAAATCTACCCCGGTTTCGCCGCCGCCGAAGTGCTTTATAACGATGTCGGCGCAGTGGTAGGCGTGGCGACCGGCGATGTGGGGGTTGATCGCGAAGGCAATCCGACCGATCAGTTCGCGCTGGGCATGGAACTGCGCGCACGCTACACGCTGTTCGCCGAAGGCTGCCGTGGCTCGCTGACCAAGACCTTATTTGATCGCTTCAATCTGCGCGAAGGTGTGGACCCGCAGACCTACGGCATCGGCATCAAAGAACTGTGGGAAGTCGATCCCGCCAAGCATCAGCCGGGCAAGATCGTGCACACGGTGGGTTGGCCGCTTGAGCCGAGCACCTATGGCGGTTCCTTCCTTTATCATCTGGAAAACAATCAGGTGGCCGTGGGTTTCGTGATCGGGCTGGGTTATGCCAATCCGCATCTGTCACCCTTTGAGGAATTCCAGCGCTTTAAAACTCATCCTGATATTCGTCCGACTTTCGAGGGCGGGCGACGCATCGCTTATGGTGCGCGCGCCATTTCCGCCGGTGGCATCCAATCGATTCCCAAACTCATTTTCCCCGGTGGCGTGTTGATCGGTGATACCGCCGGTTTCCTCAACATGCCCAAGATCAAGGGCACCCATACGGCGATGAAATCCGGCATGGTGGCAGCCGAGGCGGTGTTCGATGCGGTAGCGGCTGATCGCAGTGCCGATGAGGTGGTGACCTATCCCGAGCGGCTACGCCAGAGTTGGTTGTGGGAAGAGCTTTACGAGGTTCGCAACATCAAGCCGTCCTTCAGTTGGGGCTTATGGGCAGCCATCGCTTACTCGGCGCTCGATACTTATCTATTCCGGGGCAAGGCGCCGTGGACTTTCCACCACAAGCCGGATCACGCCAAGCTGAAAAAAGCCAACGAGTGCCCGAAGATCGACTACCCCAAGCCGGACGGAAGCATCAGCTTCGACCGGCTGTCCTCGGTGTTCATCTCCAACACCAACCACGCAGAGGATCAACCTTGTCATCTGCGGCTGAAAGATCCGAGCGTGCCGATCCAGATCAATCTGGCGCTGTACGATGCCCCTGAGCAGCGTTATTGCCCGGCGGGAGTGTATGAGATTATTCGGGACAGCGATGGCAGCGATCCGCGCTTGCAGATCAATTCCCAGAACTGTGTGCATTGCAAGACCTGCGATATCAAAGACCCGACCCAGAATATCAACTGGGTCACTCCGCTGGGCGGCGACGGACCGAATTACCCGAATATGTAGTTCTGAAGAAAGCGCTAGGGATCTTGCCATATGAGACAGCCCGCTTCCCGGAATGGGAGGTGGGCTGTTTGCGTTCCGGCTGATGCGGATCGTGTATTTGAGGCAGCGAAGCTATAGCGAGCCAAGTCCGACACGGATCGAGGCGCTCGGTGTTCGATTACCCCACTCTTCGTACCGGGTGACCACGCAAAAATCCGGCAATATTCTCCACCAATTGCGCCACCAGCCGTTGCCGCGATTCGCGGCTGCCCCAGGCACAATGCGGAGTTACGATCAGGTTGGGGATATCGGGTGCCAGCAGCGGATTGTCGGTTGTGGGTGGTTCCAGGCTCAACACATCGACTCCCGCTCCGCCCAGTGCGCCCTGGCGGAGCGCGGTGGCCAGCAAGGCTTCATCCACCAAGCCACCGCGCGCGGTGTTGATCAGGATGGCGTCACGGCGCATCAGCGCCAGTTCCCAAGCGCCGATCAGGCCGCGCGTTTCTGGAGTCAGTGGACAATGCAGGCTGAGTACATCGACTTGCGGCAGCAGTAGCGGCAATGGGATGCGTCCCTCCTGGTCCTGCACCGTGCCAGGGCGTTGCGCGAGCAATACCCGCATGCCGAAGGCTTCGGCTATCCGTGCCACTCCTTGACCCAGCTCGCCGTAACCGACGATACCCAGAGTTTTTCCGGCCAATTCGTAAATGGGGAAATCCAGCAAGCAGAACTGGCTGGCACGCTGCCAGTGACCTTCATGCACTGCCTGTCGGTAATCCGCTAGCCGGGTGACCAGTGCCAGCAGCAACGCGAATACGTGCTGCACTACCGCTGGAGTGCCGTAGCCACGGCAATTGCAGACGCTGATGCCGCGCGCCGCTGCCGCCGCCAGATCGACGTTGTTCAGGCCGGTGGCGGCAATGCAGATCAGTTGCAGTTGGGGTGCTTGGCTCAGGATCGCATCATCCAATACCACCTTGTTGCTGATGACCACTTGGGCCTCGGCGATACGCGCTGCAACTTGATCGGGCGCGGTGCTGGGGTAATAACGTAAATCCGGTAGGATACGGTCGAGATCGCTAAAATCGAGATCACCGCAATCGAGCGAATCCCGATCAAGAAAGACACCCTGCATGACGCTGAACCCCTCATTGGTCGATTCGTTTTTTGTTTCATTATAGGCCCGAGGCATCGAGATACTGAGGCAGAACCCCATCATGATTCATTCGCCTTCTTCTACGAACTTCTCTCACGATCAGTCCACCTGCACCGGCATTCTGCTGGCCAATCTGGGTAGCCCCGATGCGCCCACTCCGGCCGCTGTGCGTCGCTATCTGGCCGAGTTTCTTTGGGATCCTCGGGTGGTGGAATTGCCCCGGCCGTTGTGGTGGTTGATCCTGCACGGGGTGATCCTGCGTAGCCGTCCGGCTCGTTCCGCCCGCAAATATCAGGTGATCTGGACCGAGGAGGGATCACCGCTGCTGGCGATCAGTCGCCGCCAGACGGCAGCGGTGGCCGTCGCGCTACAACAGCGCTGTCCAGGTCCAATCCGAGTAGCGCTGGGGATGCGTTACGGCAACCCCTCCATCGCTGCTGCGCTTGCCGAACTGCGGGAAGCGGGCGCCCGTCGCTTGCTGGTGCTGCCGTTGTACCCGCAATACTCTGCTGTCACGGTCGCTTCGACTTTCGATGCGCTCGCCGCCGAGCTACGGCGTTGGCGCTGGTTGCCGGATCTGCGGCTGATCACCCACTATCATGACGATCCCGCCTATCTAGATGCTTTAGCGGCCAGTATCCGTGCCGCTCGCGCTGAGCAACCCGGCGAGCGTCTATTGTTCTCGTTCCATGGTCTGCCTAAACGCAATTTATTGGCGGGCGATCCTTACTCTTGCGAATGCCACAAAACCGCCCGATTGGTCGCCGAACGGCTGGAACTGGAGGAGGATCGCTGGGCCGTGGCCTTTCAATCGCGCTTTGGCCGCGCCGAATGGGTCCGGCCCTACACCAGCGAATTATTGACTGCTTGGGGAAAGGAAGGACTCAAAAGTGTGGATGTGGTTTGCCCCGGCTTCGCCGCCGATTGTCTGGAGACCCTGGAAGAAATCGCCGTCGAAAACCAGGAAACCTTCCTAGCGGCGGGCGGTACGCGCTACCGCTATATTCCCGCCCTGAATGACGCTCCAGCCCACATCGAAGTGCTGGTGCGACTCATTCTCCAGCATGCGGCTGGTTGGCCGGAATTCGATTCCGCCTATGATCCAACCGCCGTCACCGCCGAACGGCGTACCCAGCGCGATCGCGCCCTGGCTATGGGGGCGACGACTTGATCCGCAGCTCAGATCGTTCCAGCCCCTTGTCTTGAAGCATCCGCTCATGGGCGGATGAAACCCTCGCCTTTAGGCGATTTGACCTGCATTGGATCTGATGCCTTCTATACTGATTCCGATAGATGCGGCATCCAACCAAGATTGTGCCGTGTCATCCACGACCAACGGCATGGTCGGAAAATTGATCCGATGGGGGCGGTATGATTCATGGTGTGTTATTCGATCTGGAGGGTGTGTTGTATGTCAGCGGCCATCCCCTGCCCGGTGCTCGCGAAGCCCTGCTGAGTTTGCGTGCGGCTGGGATTCCGGTTCGTTTCATTACCAACTCCACCCGTTTCACGCGTAGCGCGATCCGTAACCGATTGGCGCGGATGGGGTTGGAGGTTTCACTTCAACATTTGTTCACACCTGTGGTTGCGGCCCGCAACTATTTGATTGCGCGCAAGCTGACACCACATTTGTTGATTCATCCCGATATCCGAGGAGAATTCGCCGATCTGATGGGTGGACCTCCTGGTGCGGTGCTGCTTGGCGATGCCAGTAATACCTTCGATTACCAAGCGCTCAACCAGTGTTTCCGGTTGCTGCTGGACGGTCTGCCGCTGTTGTCGATGGGTTCCAACCGCTATTTTCGCGAAGACCATCAACTCAATTTAGACATCGGTCCGTTCATGGTCGCGCTGGAATATGCTGCCGAACTGGAAGCTGTGGTGCTGGGCAAGCCTTCGCCCGAATTCTTCCTGGCGGCGGTCAACAGCCTTAATCTGCCACCTCAGGATGTGGTAATGATTGGCGATGATGCGGAAATGGATGTCTGCGGCGCGCTGGCGGCTGGCCTGCACGGCGCGCTGGTACGCACTGGCAAGTACCGTTCCAGTGATGAAGCCAAGGTTATACCTCACGGCGGCCGGGTATTCGACGATCTCGACGCAGTCATCGATTACATTCTCTAAAGCACATCGATTTAAGGGTAGAATCCACTTTCGGCTCCTACTCGCTGGTGGGAAAGCCAAGCATAGCGATAGCCAACCCGTCTCCCTTCCTTCCGCATTGCATCGGAGTATCCATGCGCGTCTTATTTCCCGACATCAAACCTTATGCCACCCAGCGCTTGGCGATGGATTCGTTGCATACCTTGTATGTCGAGGAATGCGGCAACCCGGATGGTTTACCGGTCTTGTTCCTGCACGGTGGTCCCGGTGCCGGTTGCGAACCGATGCATCGACGCTTTTTCGATCCGCAGCGCTACCGTATCGTGCTGTTCGACCAGCGTGGCAGCGGGCAATCCAGCCCACATGCGGAATTGCACGATAACACCACTTGGCATCTGGTGGCGGATATCGAAAAACTGCGTGAGCATCTTGGGATCGACCGCTGGGTGGTGTTTGGTGGTTCCTGGGGTTCGACCCTGGCCCTGGCTTACGCCGAAACCCATCCAGATCGAGTGCTGGGCCTGATCCTGCGCGGAGTGTTCCTCTGCCGTGATCAGGATCTGCATTGGTTTTACCAACAAGGTACCAGCCGTCTGTTTCCCGATCTGTGGGAGTCTTTCCTGGCACCGATTCCGATGGCGGAGCGACATGATCTGATACCTGCCTACTACCGCCGCCTGATCAGCAGCAATGAACTGGAACGGTTACGTGCGGCCAAGGCTTGGTCGATGTGGGAAGGTGCTACCCTGACGCTGGAAAGCAATGCGAGCGTGGTCGAACACTTCGGCGAAGCCCATCGGGCGCTGAGTTTGGCGCGCATCGAGTGTCATTACTTCGTCAATCATTGCTTCATGGAACCCGATCAACTGCTGCGCGATGCCGGTCGATTGCAGGGTATACCCGGCATCATCGTGCACGGTCGTTACGATGTGATCTGTCCGCTGGATAACGCCTGGGCGCTGCATCAGGCTTGGCCGGAGGCGGAGTTACGGATCGTTACGCCAGCGGGGCACGCTGCCAGCGAACCGGGCATCGTCGATGCGTTGATCACCGCCACCCAGTCGTTCGCCGATCGGCTGGCATGATCGGGCTGTTGCAACGAGTCACGACGGCCTGGGTCGAGACCGATGGTGAGACCATCGGGGCTATCGATGCGGGCCTGCTGGTACTGGTCGGGGTCGAGCGTGGCGATACCGAGGCCCAGGCTGATCGCCTGTTGGATCGCCTGTTGGGTTATCGGGTGTTCACCGATGCCGACGGCAAGATGAATCGGAGCCTGCGCGAAATCAACGGTGGATTGCTGCTGGTGCCGCAATTTACCCTGGCTGCCGATACCCGTAAGGGTATGCGCCCTAGCTTTACCCCGGCGGCATCGCCGACCGAGGGTGAGCGTCTATTTGACTATCTGCTTGCACAAGCACGCCGTCAGCACGCACCGGTCGCCTCCGGCCGCTTTGGTGCCGACATGCGTGTGGGTCTGACCAACGAGGGTCCAGTCACGTTCTGGCTACGAGTAGCTCCGACCGTTGCCGATTGAGCCTGTTTTGCATTTTTGTGATTCACATGAGCCGCATGATCCCACATTTGCCATTTTTTCCTAGCGCTGCGTTCCGTCCTGGAAAACATCTTCTTGTTTTTCTTCTACTGCTATTGGCCATAGGCGTAGTGAAGGGTTGGGCACAACCGATACCGCCATCTGCCCCGGACACGAACAGTACGACTACGACTACGACTACGCTCACCGAACAGCAAATAGCTCGTCAGCAGTCCCTGGAGCGCGACCGAGAGGTCATTGAGCGAACCCGTCAGGATTTGCAAGCACGAATTGCCAATCTGCCGGAGCAAATAGATGCCTTGCGCCCGGATCGGATCGATCAGGCCATGGTGGAACAGAGTCAGATGGATGTGGAATCGACGCGGCTGCGTCAGGAAACTGCACTATCGGAGCTGGATAACGGCAAGCGACGTATCGAAAGCTTACAAAAAGAGATCAGCGAACTGGAGGCGCGCAAGCAACTATTACAAAATCCCGCCAAGGACACTACCGAAAGCGTCACTGATCGTTCTGCGCAACTGGAACAAACCAGTCAAACACTGGTGCAGAAACGTGCTGATTTAGAGCTGGAAAATATCAATTTGAGCAATCTAGGTAACCAGCTTGAGATTATCAATTTACAGTTAAAATTTATCGAACAGTGGTCGGAACGCATAGAACGGATTTTCCAGCAGAATCAAGAGCAAAATCGGCAGGATGCCCAAGCCAAGCTGGTGGATCACTTGCAAGCGGATCTCATCACGCAACAGGATCGGGCCAACGAGTTACGCCAGCGCCTGTCTCAAAGCCAGGGTACGCTTCCGCTGGAGCTTTGGCAGCGTACGGCTACCGAATTGCGGACCGTCGAGGAGCATATCAATCTGTTGAGTTTGGACCGCTATCTTGCGGAGACCGCTGATACGCTGGCTCAGCTAAAGAGCCTGCCGACCGATACTTCCACCAGTTCCAACCAGTTGCAAGATGCACTTCAACAGATCATCGTGATACGCAGCGATTTGCACCGCAACGAAGCACTGCTGCAACAAAAAAATAAGGTCTATGAGCAGCAGCATCAGGTGATCGAACAACGCAAGGTAGTGACGCCCGATGATCGACGGTTGCGCGGTGAGGAGCTGCAACTAATTAGCCAATTACTGGTTGATCTGAATCATCGCGCCGATCTGATACAGGCTCAGTTACTACTCGTCAACGAGATCTCGGCGCGACTTGAGAAAGATTACGAAGAACGCCTACGGCAGGATTTATTCACCCGTAAGCCCTATCCAGAAACCGCCGAAGCCTGGGGGCAATTACTGGGGGCTATGGCAACCGCACCCCAGGTACTGTTCTATCAGATCCAGCTCAGCCTGGAATCGGCGATTCAAGCGTTGCTCGATGCAACGGTGTTGCGCTGGGCCATTCTGGCGGTGCTGGAAGGAGCGTTGCTGTGGGGGCTGGTGGTGGCTAGACGCCGCTTGCGACAAGCCTCGCGCCGCCTTGATGAACAACGGGTCCAGGGTGACAGCTTTCTACGTCAATTGATCGCCAGCGCGCTGTTACTGGTTCGGGCCAACCTGGGGGGCGCTGGCTTTGCGACCGCGTTGTTGCTGCTACTTTGGTTGGCCAATATGCCACAGCCGGGATTCGGCATTCTGATGACCTTGGCCTTGGCGTGGTTGGGGATCAAATTGCCGGTCAGCCTAGCTTGGTTACTGTTGGCAGCACCGCGCTTACCAGCGGAACAGCGGCAACCGGTACTGTACCGCCAACTGTTCTGGACCCTGATCGGCAGTGGTGTGCTGATCGCGCTGGTGATACTGGCGCATCTGAGTGATTTACCCACCAACGTAGTCAACTCCTTTGATCGTTTGTTCATGCTCTACTGGTTTTGGTCCTTTCTGCCGGTATTGCGTATTCGTCGATTGGTTATGGAATTACTGGGTACTTGGTACGGGGAACGGCTCTGGTTCATGATGCTGCGCTTTGGGAGTTTGTTGCTACCACTGTCGCTGCTGGGTGCTGCCGTGTTGGGGTTGCTCGGTTATCTGCAACTGGCCTGGTTGGTTGCTGGCTATCTGCTGATCTTTATCGCCGTACTGGTGGGTTGGCTGATGGCGCGCAGCCTCCTGAATGATGTGGTAGTAGCGCTGAAAAATTTTGCCGTGACCCATTCCGGTTATGGCTTGCTGTGGACGCAAGACATCATCACCCCCTTGCATCGGATTTTGAATCTGATGCTGTTTATCGGGGCATGGATCGCATTATTCCACGCTTATGGCTGGACTGGAGAATCCACGGTAGTCAACACGATTTGGTCCTTCTTGGAACGACCGTTGTTGAGTGTGGGTACGGCAGACATCACCACTTGGCGTATTCTGATCACCATTACCCTGCTTTTGGTCGTGATCTGGTTGGGCCAGTGGAGCCGGGCGATCTGCTATCGCTGGGTGCTGTCGCATATCAGCGATCTGGGGGTGCGTCACAGCCTGTCAGTTTTCACTCAGTACATCGTGGTGCTGATAGGGCTATTCTTGATCCTGCGGGTGATCGGTATCGATTTGACCACCCTCGCGGTATTTGCTGGGGCCGTGGGTGTCGGTATTGGCTTGGGCATGCAGAATCTGGCCAACAACTTCGTAAGTGGCCTTCTCCTACTGATCGAACGACCGCTGCGCACGGGTGATATCGTTCAGGTCGGCACGCACTTGGGTGAAGTCACCAGCATCGGTATGCGTTCGCTGACGGTGCAGACCTTCGATAACGAATCGGTGATCATTCCTCATGCCGACGTGATTGGTAACGCCTTCACCAATTGGACGCATGGTGACCGGGTGCTCCGCTCCGTGCTGTGGGTGGGTATCAGTTACGACGCTGATCCTCATCGGGCGCAACAGATCATCGAGCAAATTTTGCAGGAATGTCCAGCGATACTGCAGGAGCCGCAACCGCTGGTGCTGCTTTGGGATTTTGCCGATTCCTCGGTCAAATTCCGTGTCCAGTATTTTGTCGATCTGGCTCAGAGCCACATGCTGAAAACCCAAAACGATATCCTGTTTATGATTTGGGATCGGTTCAAGGAAGCCGATATCCGTATTCCTTACCCGCAGCGCGATCTTTATCTTAAGGAATGGCCTCCGTTTCCAACTGCACCGGGGCGGATGCCAGAAAAGGGAGTCGCTTTGTGAATCTCATTTCCACGCAGCTTCTAATCCATTGCACCATTTCGGTGGCTGGATTCTTGCCTTCGTGGGAACAGAACTGACATGACATTATGAAAACACTGGAATTCTTTCTCGAACGATGCATCTTGCTCAGCCGCTGGTTGTTGGTACCGCTCTACCTAGCGCTGATCGCTATTCTGATTTTATTCGCGTTCAAGGCCTTTCAAGAGGTCATCCATCTGTTCGTGATGATCGAGACACTCACCGAAACCAATTTGGTGTTGTCGGCCCTGGCGCTGATTGATCTGGTCTTGGTCGCCAACTTGCTGGTGATGGTGGTGTTAAGCAGCTACGAGACTTTTGTATCCAGTCTCGATGTGCGGGAAGGGCAGGAGAAACCGACTTGGTTGGGCAAGATCGATGCGGCGACCATCAAGGTCAAGCTGGCGGTCGCCATCGTCGCCATTTCATCCATCCATCTGCTCAAGGCTTTTATGACCAATCCGTCGCAGGATATGAATACGCCTTTGTGGAATAACCAACTATTCTGGCTGGTGGTGATCCACTTAGTTTTTGTGTTATCGGCACTCTTGATGGCGGTGATCGATCGTATCGCCTTCGCCCACCATCGAAACCACTGAGCCGGTTTAGAGTGCGTGCTGACCGACCCAGTCCCGAGCGAACTGCCAGGCCACCCGGCCACTGCGTGAGCCGCGCTGTAGCGCCCATTGCAAGGCGTGTCGGCGCGTCTGGTCATCATCCAAAGTTGCTTGCCATCCCAATTGTTCCAGCCAGTAGCCGACAATTGCCAGATAGTCGTCCTGACTGAAAGGGTGAAACGATAGCCAGAGTCCAAACCGCTCCGACAACGAGATTTTTTCTTCTACCGCCTCGCCATGATGCAATTCGCCATTGACGATGCGGGCATCTTGATTTTCCCGCTGGTATTCGGGTAGCAGGTGACGACGATTAGAGGTAGCACACAGCAACACATTGTCGGGCGCGGCGCTGATCGAGCCATCCAGCATGGCCTTGAGCGCCTTGTAACTAGGGTCATCAGCTTCGAATGACAGATCGTCGCAGTAGAGCAGGAACCGCTCCGGTCGCTCAAACAGTGGATCGACAATATCGGGCAGATCGCTGAGATCCTGTTTGTCCACCTCAATCAGGCGCAGGCCATGCTCCGCGTATTCGTTGAATAGGGCTTTGATCAGCGAGGATTTACCAGTACCGCGCGCCCCCCACAGCAGCACGTTGTTGCAAGGGCGGCCTGCCAGGAATTGCCGAACGTTGAGATCCAACGCCTTTTTCTGGCGATCAATCCGCTGCAAATCGGCCAACCGCAGGCGGTGGGGATGGGGTACCGGCCACAAGTGCCCACGCTGGCCAAGCCGCCGCCAACGAAATGCCCGGTCGTACTCCCAGTTCGGTGGTTCCGGCGTGGGCGGTAGGCTTTGTTCCAGTCGTTCGAGGGTGGACGCCAAGCGTTCGGCCAGCACCCGTTCCAGGGACAGTGTGAGCGCAGGCATGGGTGTTAGTGATCCATGACCACGGCGCTGGTAGCATTTTGTGGGTTACTCAATATGATCAGATCGCCCAGGATGCGAGCACTTTCCTCCAGTGCTTCGTCTGGAACTGCACTATCCTTGCCTTCCGGGATCGATTCGTCCGCCTTGAGCGGTGGCAGATTCCGCAGGGCGCGATAGCGATTTTCTCGGTCGCGTTGCCAAGTTTCGATACGCTCATGCTCGGCTCGGCGTTGCGCCTCTTGCAAGGAGACTGTAGTTTTCTCCCGCTGCTGTTTGGTGAATTCAAGGTCGCTCAGGAATGCTTGATAATCTAGATCGCTGGCGGCACGTTCCTGATGCCGCCGGGTCAACTCCGGCACCAGTGCAGCCAGACGCTGGTCGCCACGATAGCGGGTCGCAGCGATTTCATCCCAGGGTAATGCATTTTTCTGGGCGCTCTCACCGATTTCCTCGCTGTCGGTCGCCGAAGGAATCGTGATATTGGGCCGAACGCCACGGTGTTGGGTGCTACTACCATTGACGCGATAGAACTTGGCGATGGTGAGTTTCAATTGGCCCTGTGGATCTTTGGCCCGAGTTAAGCGGTTGAGATCCACCAGAGTCTGCACCGTCCCCTTGCCGAAGGTCGGATCACCAATGATGATGCCGCGTCCGTAATCTTGAATGGCGCCGGTGAAGATTTCCGAAGCTGAAGCACTGCTGTGGTCTACCAGTACCGCCAGCGGTCCGCTATAAACCTGCCCACGATCATTGTCCTGCTCAATTTCCACCCGGCCGTTGGCATTTCGGACCTGTACCACCGGTCCTTCATCGATAAACAAGCCGGTCAGATCCACCGCTTCCTGCAAGGAGCCGCCACCGTTTTCACGTAGATCCAGGACCAAGCCATCGATCTTGCCATTGAGATCTTTCAGCAAGCGCCGAACATCGCGAGTCGTGCTGCGGTAGTCCTCAACGCCGTTTCGGGCGGCTTCGAAGTCGCTGTAGAAGGCTGGAATGGTGATGATACCGATGCGCAATACGCGGCCATTTGGCTCTGGTATCGTCTTGATCTCGCTCTTGGCCGCTTGTTTTTCTAGCTTGATGGTGTCACGAACTAGCCGTACGGTTTTTTCGGCAGCCGCCGCGCCCGCTTTGCCAGGCAGCACTTTCAGACGCACCACGGTACCGCGCTGGCCCCGGATGCGTTCGACCACATCGTCCAAGCGCCAGCCGACTACATCAATCCACGGGCCTTGGTCGCCTTGGGCGACCCCGACGATTTTGTCACCGGCCTTGATCTGCTGGCTGAGATCGGCGGGTCCGCCGGTCACCAGCTCGACCACCGTCACTTGCTCATCTTCCATCCGCAGGACACAGCCGATACCTTCCAACGAGAGGCGCATCTGGATGTTGAAATTTTCAGTGTTGCGCGGCGAGAAGTAAGCGGTATGCGGGTCGAACGCTTGAGTGACTGCGTTCATGTACAACTGGAATACATCATCGCTGGTAGATTGCAAGGCCTGATGTAGCCGGTTGTCGTAGCGTTTGCTCAGCAATTCGCGCGCAGCAACCTGATCCTTGCCGGACAGAATGAGCGTTAGTATTTCGTGCTTCAGTCGCTTGCGCCAGATTTCATCCAGTTCGGCCGGACTCTTGGCCCAGGGTGCATCCTTGCGGTCCACGTTCAGCGACTCGTCCACGTCGAAGCGGAAGTTCTGTTTCAGCAAAGATTGGATCTGGGTGGTCCGCTCTGCCAGTCGGCGCAGATAAATATTGAAAATCACGTAGGCGGGTTGTAGGTCACCTTTCTTGATGGCATTGTCCAGCGTATTGCGATAGCGCTCGAAGCTGGCGATGTCCTCGGCTAGAAAATAGGAACGATTGAAGTCGAGATCATCGAGGTAGGTGGTGAGAATCAGGGCCGATAGCCGATCATCTAGACGGCTCTGCCGATAATGATGCTGGGACAGCAGTTCGGCGATGGTTCGATCCAGCGTGGCCTGTCGAGCCGTTGGCATGAGGGTGCCGATGGCGTCGCCTGTGTCGGGAGCAGTAGGTTTGGCGAAGATCCCCAGGGAACCCAGCAATAGAACCAATAGCAGCAGGATCGGGAACTTCGATGCGCGAAGGTTGTGCATGGCTAATCTCTCGACAAAACGTCGAACACTGCATTTATTCCTCAAGACGAGATAGGGTGGACCAGGACGATATCGGTGGCGACCGGTTGTTTGCCGTTCGGTTCGGCCAAAGTGAACTCAAAAAGATGATTGCGGGATGGCAGCTTCATGACGTTGAAGCCATCCGGCAGGCTGGAATCATGAAAAAATGCCGTCCGGTAGGGTGAATCGGGGTCTCGAGAATCGGTTTTCCATAAATACTGCGATAGCTTAACCAGAAACCGCATGAAGCCAAAACTTTTATTGTCATCGTGATGATAACAGTAACCGCGCACCCGTGAACCCATTGTACCCCACATCGAGGCGGCGTAGTCATCGCTGCGGGTCGGCAGCAAACCCGGCACCAGATAGCCGGATACATACATGTCGGCCTCCCGACGCAGTTCCTCGGATACATTGTCGAACGCCAGCACTTCGACTCGGCAGCCCTTGTTTTGTAAGGCGCGGACCACCTGCACGAAGTCGCCATCACCTGTCGCCAGTAGCACTCGGTCTAGATTTTCCGATTGCAGCAAGACGTCTACGGCCATGTCCAAATCGGCATTGGCCTTACCGAAACGGTTACCGGCTTCATCCTGAAACCATTTAACACGTTTTTCGATGACCTTATATCCCAGTTCGCGCAAGGCGGACTGATAGGCCCGTGCCTTGTCGCGATAGGTCGTATTGGTTTCGGCGCGTTCTTCGTCGTAGGACAAATAAACGTTCAGGCGTAGCGGTTCGGCATGATCGCGACAGGCGAATTCGCGCAGGATGTCGTATTGCATGCGTTGCCCACCGTTACGAGAGATATTGGCGGCATCCACATAAACGCCAACCTTGGCATGAGATTTGATATCAATGGTCATGTGTTTACTGTCGAGATAGAAATAGGTTTTATGGATGATTTCGAGGGCGAACCGTACCTAAAAGAGACGGATTCGCTAATATTTTTATCATAAATTTCGCATGGAACTGCTACATTTTTAGCAGCCTTACCATCAATGACGAAACGTAACGACTACGAATGGCGGCGATACAGTCGCTGGTCGATCTAAAGACCATGGATATGGGGCAGTTGTTGTAGGGGTGCCAAAATCAGGAGCGATCTTTGTCGCCTGTGATTGAGAGTCAATGATCGCAGCGCCTAGCGAGTCCGTTCAGTCGCGGTTTAGCGGGCGATGGTGCGGATCATGCTTTCGTCGAGATCAGTATGCTTGAGCTCAGTATTGGACACCTTGATGCCCTACATGTCGGGCTTGGAGTCTAAAATATTTTAAGTACTCCGGTTCAACTTTTCCCATTCAGCCTGATCGTTCGTGCCATTTATAATTCGCTTGTAATTTATTTAGACAGCTAAATAGAAAAAGGTGCGGGCGATATTCAATCTTGCAGCACTTCTCGAATCCGGGAGGCCAGCGCTTTAAGCTCTTCAGGGTCGCCGGGAGTGCGACCGTGTGCGCCGGTGCGTTGCCCCTCTTGCATCGGTACGATGTGGACATGGTAATGAAGTACGGTCTGGCCAGCGGCGGCACCGTTGAATTGGCCGATACGCAGTCCATCGGGGGCCAGCGCTTTGTGGATGGCACGAGCGACACGCTGGGTGGTCCGTGCCACAGCCAGTAGGTCCGCCTCGGCGATCTCCAGCAGATTGGCGGCATGCGCCTTGGAAATCACCAAGGTATGTCCTGGACTAGCCGGGCTGACATCCATAAAAGCCAGGGTGTGCTCGTCCTCGCAGACTTTGTGGGCGGGGATGGTGCCTCGGACGATTTTACAAAAGATACAGTTGTCGCGAGCATTCATGCGGCGAACCTCTTGAGCAGCGAGGATATGGGGGCGGGAAAGAAGGTGTTTGAAATCAGATGCGCTGGCGAGGACAAAGTCCCTGGCTTCAAGGCGAGTTTTCGGCCGCGCGCACTTCCATGCGCATGACTTCCTGACCTTTCTTATATTGAGCAATCCGTACCGGTAAGTAATGGAGTTCGGGTGCGAACCAGAAGGTGGTAATGCGGGTATTACCTGATTTGGAATGGCTGATGCGTATCGTGCGGAGTTGGCCAAGCGGGGTGTTTAGCGTTTCTTCACCTTGGTTGTGAATCTGAAAGGTTTTGAGTTCAGTCTCGTCTACTAGGGTGTATTGTTTGGGCAGGCGGTTGAGCTGCAAATCCCGCATCACCACCATGTTGAGACTGAGCGGGTCCACGACACCCGGCGAGAGAGGCAAGGTCGCATGTTCCGCATTGTCACGCGCCTCGACCTGACTGGCTTGCCAGTCAAAATCCAGTTGCACGTTGCTGGATTTTTTTCCAGTGTCCATCTGCCGTTCGTAGCGGATGGGTTGAATGCGGCCGTCGTGGATTTTCCCGTTGACCTGCTCATGGACGCGGGCAGATGCCAGCAATGCCGCCAGACCACTGGGTTTGACATCGGAGCTCATGCGATAACCGTCTGAGCCGACTGCAGTCAGGCTCATGACGGCTTCGCCGAGAGAAAGCCCTTTTCCGAATACTTCGTAGCGGGCCTGAAAAGGAGTGACGGGCAATCCGCCGTCAGCAAGAGCGAGCGGGGAACCGGCAGCCAACCATCCGATCAGGGCGATAACATGGAAGAGTCGTGTCATGAGACGAGATACCTCTGCCAGCGCAGTGGCTGGCAATCGATTTAAGGTAACGATCGCTCATGATAGACCATTCCAGCGTATGCGGGCCATGGCTCATCGCTCTGGTGCGGTCACGCCTGCAGCTGAGTGAGTTGGCCACGACGTTCGTGGAGCAGGCTTTCATAAGCGCGACTGAGCGCGTGTTCGTAGGCGCAATCGCCCGCTTCGCCCATTTCTTTCAAGCGCGCTTCGAAAAAAGCGATTTCCTGGCGCAGAAAATCAACGGCTCGATAGTCGGCTACGGGATGGCCTCGGCTTCCTAGGCGAGTGCCTAGGGCAAAATAGGTATGCATAAATCGCTTCTCCTGAATCTTCTATTTTTTAGTGAGTACGAATTTCTTGGTCTTTTTACGATGTCCTCGCGGAATGGGAGGGGCACTCCATCGACGATGCTCTTGTCGCATTCTCCAGGTTTTCTACAAGAGGCAGGCCGGGATGTGGAAAAGAACGATGACATCTAAGCCAAGCATAGCTTAATTCCAAAAGATGAATTTGGGATGACACCGGTGTGAAAATCCGCTTTCACAGCGTACGGAAACGCATGGATAGATCGATTGCCCGTACATCCTTGGTGAGGCCACCAATGGAGATATAATCGACTCCAGTTGCGGCGATCTTGCGCACGGTATCGAGATTGACGTTGCCAGAGGCTTCCAACTTGACGGCACCGTCAGCGATTTTCACCGCTTCGGCCATGGTTGCCAGATCGAAGTTATCGAGCATGACGATATCGGGGTGGGCGGCGAGCGCCTCTTTAAGTTCAGCCAAGCTTTC
>JACSSB010000378.1 GCA_014879435.1 Phycisphaerales bacterium | reverse complement strand
TTTGATCCTGAGCGAAGCGGGGGTGGGCAGTGTCATTGTGGGCACTTTGAATCCAGCCCATCTACGAGCCAATGTCGCAGCAGCGGAAGCGGTGCTGAGATAGAGCAGGCGGCTTGATCTCAGCGTCAAAGTAAGAAAGATATTTTATCCTTGATGTGTCGCTCGTTTCAGAAAATAGTCGGTTTCTGACTGCAGCCATGCTTTCTCGCTGACACCAAGATCATCGCAAGCTCCCTCCAGGTTAAATTCACCCTGAAGTTCGTTTCCACGAAGATCAATGTGGAGATCCAATAGAACGGGTTTTTTGGCGGCTTCTTCCTGACCGAAAAGATACAACACTACTCGTACATTCAGCGTGGATGCGGTTACCGCCAAATGTTCTATCACTCCCTCGGCTTGTTCATAACCGATCTCTCTGCACCGTTCGAGCAAGGCGAACACCCATTGGCGTGTCATGAGGGCCTGCACTGACTCTAGGATTTCCCTCAGTTGTGCCTCAACTTGGCGCAAGTGCTGAGAACAGGGCTGTTCCTGTCTATTTTCCAATCGAATCAATTGCCGCAGCTCGGCGAATGCCTTGGGCAGTGCTCCCGAATGAAATCCCGGTCGTAGCAAGGTATACAGCGTCTCACGATAGAGTCCGAAATGTACTGCTTGTACCTGATTAGGATGATTGGCGCGATACAGTTTCCAGTTTTCCATCAATTCCCAACCTAGAAAGCCGAATAAGGCGGGCGACAATAATACGGTTACGGTAGTCAGCGGTAAGCTGAGAAATCGCGGTAAAATCGGGTCAAGTACAGCTAATAATGTGGCTGTCAATACCGGAAAGAACGGCAGCATCAATTTATCGGCCACTAAAACCACTGGAAAGTGCTTGATCGGATTGATCTGAGGCTCGATCAAAACGGCTGCGTAGAAATGAATGAGATAGCTGAGTACGCGCCACGGTGGACCAAAGATAAGCTTGATAATCGTGATGCTGCGCCCTTCATTACGGTGATGACTGACTGCTTCATCCGCCCGATGCAGGCGCTGTTCGACATCGTGCATAAGCCATTCGAACAGATCGATCACCCAGCGAATTAGGCCCCTCAGTAAATTGCGATGCATTTGGCGCCAGAAAACGGTGAAGTGGGTGATGGTGCCATCCCACACTCGTCGTCCGGCTTGGCTGTTGCGCAGCAGACTACCCAAAATGAAACCGAGAATGAGCAGAAATTCAGGCGATTTTGCGATGCCGAGGTCGAAGCTACTCGCAATACTCATCAGCGGTAGCACAAACATCAGGCCGATCAGCAATGGTTCAAACAGATAGCGAGAAATTTTCTGAATCAGGGGATGCTGAAGCCAATACGTCATTTGTCCCCGCCGCCACCATGCCAAACGCCGATGCAGCGTTTCGAGCAGCCAGTGATAGCCTCTACGGAGGGCAAGCATCGCTGCTTGCCCTTTCTGCGTGTGCAGAATGAAGATCAATCCCGCACCAACCCCTAGCACCAAGATAGGATTATCCAGATGGATTGAACTGTGCGTTGTGAGCATCAGGTTCGTCATATAGCTCAACGCTTCCAATCCGACAAAGGCGCTACCAAACGGTACCAATATGAACCGAGTGATCCAACGACCGATGGTCGTGCCAAACAGTGGAGCACTTAATTGCTGCAACCCCATCAGATAAAACTCACCAGGCTGATAAACGCCGGGGAGTGCAATACTGGCCTGACGATCAAAGCGTACTAGACGATCTCCCAACAGGAGTGTGCGCCAATTCGGGTCTGGCAATCGCAAGCTGCTGCGTGCCACGGTATCGCGCAGATCGGAAAAGCGCAGATGCCAGTGTCGTTGGATGATATCGAGCAGTTGTTCCTGAATCGCATTCCGTGCGACCCGCTGTCGCAGGTGGTTTGCTGGAAATCCGGCAGCATCGAGCAGATCGCGTAAGCGCGGCATTATCTGCTGGCGAAGTTGCTGGCCAATGCGATCATCCAGAGTGCGTAAGGGCGCGCTGAAATAACTCACCTTGGCTCCTAGCCACGGCAACCGATTAAGAGAAGTTCTTGCGGCATTCAATGCCCGCAGTGCCTTAAGTGGGCCTTGAAACGGCAATCCCAGCCGCAATGGTTGTTGGCCAAAACTTCGTAACCAGACCAGCGGTTGCCAGCGATAATAATCAGTCTGCCCTTCCAGAAAGATCCGCTCCAGATCGTGCAATAGGCGAGAATAAGGGCTGGAAAGTCGTGCAGTGTCGGATTCGTCCAGCAAGTGCTGGATCAGATGCTCCAACACTTCGGTAGATTGAGTATCCAGTTTCCAGGTTGCGGCGAGATTGTGCGCCAGCGCTTCGACAAGTTCTTCTTGTTGTTTTTCCAGAACATCCACGATGGAATCGGATGCATCCTTTTCCTCAGAAGCAGCGTGGGAAGGTGGTGGAAAAATATCGCTAATCTTCTGGTACTGATGAAGCGCCACGCATAGATACCGTAGCGCCGTACCGTAACGACTGGTCATTTCGGCGCGGAAAGCCGTTCGTACACTCTGACGAAACAGGCGTAGCCGTGTGCCGAGAGCCCATTTCAGCAATACTTCGTTATCCCGCACGATCGACCAGCGCTGTAAGCGTGTGGCGAAACGATCCGCTACCAAAATCAGCCGTCTGGTCAAGTAATATCGGATCGAGGCGATCCGACCGGATTTCCGTTTCAAAGTGGAAGCTTTTTGCAAGGCTTTCCGGCAGCGTGACTCGATCAGTGCAGCGATGCGTTCGCGCTCCGCCAATGTCCGGTTTGTTTGATGCTCCGTACCAGTTTCTTCGGAGCATGGTGCGGGCTTTATTCGCAGGGGAAGCAGGGTATTGGTGCCATCGGCGAGGTCTGGGTCGCTGCGGCCGAAGGGCAGACATAGCGGTAATTCGGGCTCGTAATCGGGAACTCCGTCAAAACCGGAGGGGCGACTCCGGGTCAGAAGCTGTGGCCAGCGGCTGCTGTGGCGAGGTGGTGGCAAGTCTAGGCCACCATTTTTTAGCCATTGATCCAGCACCCCCCAGTCTTGGATGGCCGGAAAGAAATAGGCGCGTGCACCGGGAACGAAGTAGCGCAAATAAGTCGCAAAGCCAGTAAAATGACGGCACAGTGCTTCGTCATCCAGGCCCATCACTACGCGTTGATCCTGCTCAAGCAAGATCCGTGCTTCGCACATCGCCCGCTCGCCAATGCATCGGATCAATCCCTGGACGCCAAAAGTACCTTGGTCCTGATTATCGTGACGCAGTGTTTGCCAGGTGCGCGTTACCTCGGCCGCGAATCGGCGCCCCCAGTAAATTCGTAACCACTGCTCAGGAGGGGCGGCAGCTAATTCCTGGGCGGAAGGCATAGGTAGCAGAATCACCCAGTCTGGCAGGTTGAGTCCCTCGATTATCGATAGCGCATCAGGATTCTCATCCTCTAAACCGATCAGCAAGATCTCGCGCGGTATCAGGTAATAACCGAGAGGTGGGATGCTTCGATTTGGTGAGCCATCGCCCAGATAACGGTGGATCAGCCGTTGCAGCATGCGCGGATGAAACAGGAACACGCCCTCTGTTGGCCGAAGCACGCGTTGGCGAAAGGTACGTGTTGTTAAAGGGGAAATGGTCGATTTTTCTGGCATCGGTTCAATGGTTGCGGGCTATCAATGGCTTTGTGAGAGATGCGCACACGCATTGCACCGACCTCGATCTATTGATCTAT
>JACSSB010000297.1 GCA_014879435.1 Phycisphaerales bacterium | reverse complement strand
TGTTGATGCTGGCAGCCGTCGTAGTGTGCGGTATGGGCTATGCGGAGGGTGCGCGCCTTTCTCGCACGCTGGGAGGTTGGCAAGTCATCAGTTGGGCACTGATTTTATCGTTGCCGATCATGTTACCGGTGACGTTGCTGGCATCGCCCACCTCTTTCGATCATGTCAGCACTTCGGCATGGATCGGTCTCGCCTACGTCTCACTTTTCAGCATGTTGATTGGCTTTGTCTTCTGGTATCGCGGTTTAGCGCAAGGTGGAATCGCAGCAGTCGGTCAGATCCAGCTACTCCAGCCTTTTATGGGGCTTGGCCTTGCCGCGCTGCTTCTACACGAAAAGGTGAGCTGGACGATGCTGCTGATCACACTGGGTACAGTGATCTGTGTCGCCGGGACAAAGAAATACGCCCATTAGAAAAAACTGATGAAGTCATATCTTGCAATTCGATATCAAATTAAGTTAAGTTGATATTATTGATATCAACTTAACTTAAAAGACATCAAATGCCTGCTGTTACTATTCGCAATCTATCTGAAGAAACACACCGCGCCCTCAAAGTGCGCGCAGCTCATCATGGCCGCAGCACCGAAGCCGAAATACGCGATATTCTGGAAGCGGCGGTTCGTCCCACCAACCGCCTGCGTATCGGCACTGCCCTATTGGCATTAAGCCAAGATGCGGGGTTGACCCATGCCGATTTCGAGGCGATGGAACAAAGCCACGACCAGACACCAGCCATACCCATGAGCTTCGAATGATCATTCTGGACACCAATGTCATCTCCGATGCGATGAAGCCAGAGCCGACCTCCACCGTGCGCGACTGGTTGGACGAACAGGCCGCCGAAACCCTCTATCTTTCCAGCGTAACCGTCGCGGAACTGCTATTTGGCATCGGAGCACTCCCTGAAGGGCGACGCAAGCAGAAGCTTGCCACCCTACTTGATGGGTTGCTCAGCCTGTTCGATGGCAGAATTCTCCCCTTCGATACGAATGCGGCTCGCCACTATGCCGACCTTGCCGTGGTAGCCCGTAATCTCGGCAAAGGTTTCCCCACACCGGATGGATATATCGCAGCGATTGCGGCCACGCACGGTTTCGCAGTTGCCACTCGGGACGCCAGCGCCTTCGCGGCGGTAGGCGTCCCGATCATCAACCCTTGGACAGCAAGGCTTTGACTCTTTGACTCAACGCGCCGGTTCGATGGCGGTGATGACATAACCGCCTTTTTTCTCGCTCGGTGCCAGCTTGAAGTTGATCTTCTCGCCGACCTGGACTTTCTCCGCCATGGCTTTATCGGCCAACTGGAAATCCATCGTCATACGTGGCCACTTCAAGGCTACGATGGGTTCATGATCGATCATCAGCTTGCCCTTGGCTGCATCCACGCTCTTGACCGTGCCGGTGGCAGCGATGGTTGTGGTCGCAGCCGCAGTCGTAGTCGCACTCATGGCGCCATGATCATGGGATTCCGCCGCCAGGGCGATACCGCTAGTACCCAGCAATGTGCTCAGAAGCGCGGGGATAAGGATTTGCTGTTTCATTGATACCTCCAGAATAGTTGGTGTTGCTTGCTTGGGTTTGAGGGAAAATTTCAGGATTCAAGCGCGACAAGTTCCCGTGCGCGCCGCCGGTCCTCGCGAACGATCAGCGCGCGCCGCCAGATCAGAAATATCGCCGGAATCACCACCAGAGTCAGCAAAGTGGCGCTGATGATGCCACCGACCATCGGCGCGGCGATTCGTCGCATCACTTCCGATCCCGTGCCAGATCCGTACATGATCGGCAACAGCCCGACGATGATGGTGGCGACAGTCATCATTTTCGGTCGCAATCGAAGCAGCGCACCTTCGATCACGGCTTCACGCAATTCCGCCAGAGTCACGGTGCGCCCTTCCGCCTGAGCGACCTCCTGCCGTTTGATGAGTGCCTGATCGAGATAGACCAGCATCACCACTCCAGTTTCCGCTGCGACTCCGGCTAGAGCGATAAAACCAACACCGACCGCGACCGACAGGTTGTAGTCCAGGATATACAGCAGCCACACGCCACCCAATAAAGCGAAAGGCAGGGTCGCCATGATCAGCACCGCCTCACCCAGACGGCCAAAACTGAGATAGAGCAACAGGAAGATGATGACCAGAGTCACCGGCGCCACCACTTGCAGCTTGGCCAGTGCCCGATTCAGGTACTCGTACTGACCCGACCAACGCAGCGAATAACCCGCAGGCAATACCACCTGCTCCGCTACCGCCTGACGAGCCTCAGCGATGAAAGAACCGATATCGCGGCCCTGAACATCCACGAAGGTAATACCGGTCAACCGCGCATTCTCGCTTTGCAGCATCGCTGGTCCATTGATGATCTTCAGTTCAGCAATCTGCTCCAGCGGAATGGTCGCTCCGGTCGGGGTGATGATGGGAATACGACGTAACTGCTCCAGCGAGTCGCGCACTGCCTGTGGATAGCGCAGGTTGACTGGATAGCGTTCCAGACCCTCAACGGTCTCCGTAATATTCATGCCACCAACGGCGGTGCTAATGACTTCTTGCACCTCATTGATATTCAGGCCCAGCCGAGCGGCAGCCCGCCGATCAATGGCTACATCCACATAGCGTCCGCCCGCCACTCGTTCGGAAAAGACCGAAGCCGCACCGGGAATACTGCGAACCACTCGCTCCAGTTGTTCTCCCACTTGCTGGATTACTGCTGGATCATCGCCCGCCACCTTGATCCCCAGTGGCGTCTTGATCCCGGTAGCCAGCATGTTGATCCGATTCTTGATCGGCATCACCCAGGCATTGCTCAGTCCTGGAAAGCGGACGATGCGATCCAGTTCGGCGATCAGATCTGCCGTGGTCAAACCGGGCCGCCATTCGGCGCGTGGTTTCAATTGAATCGCGGTTTCGATCATGCTCAGTGGCGCGGGATCAGTCGCACTCTCTGCCCGCCCGACTTTACCGAACACGCGCTGTACTTCCGGTACGGCGCGAATCAGCTTATCGGTCTGCTGCATAATTTCTATCGCCTTGCCGATGGAGATAGCGGGAAAAGTGGTCGGCATGTACAACAAATCGCCCTCGTCCAAATCCGGCATGAATTCGACACCCAGCCGTTGCAACGGCCATCCGGCGGTCAGTGTCAGCAAGCCCGCCAGTATCACCACCGGCCAAGGATGACGCAGGACCAAGGTCACGAAGGGGCGATAGCCCGCCATCAGCAGGCGATTGAGCGGATTGTGCTGTTCTGGATGGATGTGGCCACGTACCAACCAGCCCATCAACACCGGCACCAGAGTGATTGCCAGCCCTGCCGAAACTGCCATAGCGTAGGTCTTGGTGTAGGCTAGCGGTGCGAACAATCGCCCTTCCTGTGCCTCCAGGGCGAATACTGGTAAAAAGCTGAAGGTGATGATCAGCAGCGAAAAAAATAAAGGTGGTCCGACCTCGCTGGAGGCTTGCTGGACGATGTGCCAGCGCTCGGCGGTATCACGGGGCTGGGCCTGCTCCAGATGTTTGTGCAGGTTCTCCACCATGACGATGGCGGCATCCACCATCGCGCCAATGGCGATGGCGATACCGCCCAACGACAGAATATTGGCGTTGATACCTTGCCAACGCATGATGGCAAAAGCAGCCACAATACCGACCGGCAGACTGAGCAGAATCACCAGCGAGGAGCGTAGATGAAACAGGAACAGCGCGCAGACGATAACGACCACCACGAATTCCTCG
>JACSSB010000215.1 GCA_014879435.1 Phycisphaerales bacterium | reverse complement strand
CAATTACATGTACGCCAATGCCGCACTGGCACTGACTGCCGCCTTGTTTCACATTCTCAACCATTCCTTGTTCAAGAGCCTGTTGTTTTTCGGTACCGGCGCGGTGCTAGCCGCCACCGGGGAACGCGACATGGAGCGGCTGGGCGGTTTGATCCACCCGATGCCATGGACCGCACTCGCGTTTCTGATCGGTGCAGCGGCGATTTCGGCGCTGCCGCCGCTGAACGGCTTTGTCTCCGAATGGCTGACTTTTCAGGCGATTTTGGCTAGCCCGGAACTGCCGCAATGGCCACTGAAATTCCTGGTACCGGCCGTCGGTGCGCTGCTGGCACTGTCTGCCGCGTTGGCTGCCACCTGCTTCGTCAAGGCTTTCGGCATCACCTTCCTGGGTCGGCCGCGTTCATCCGCCGCTGCCGAGGCCAGAGAAACGGATCGTTATTCGCTCGCCGCACTGTTTGGCTTGGCGGCGCTCTGCTTATTAGCCGGTATCTTGCCCGGTCTGGTGGTGGATACGCTCTCTCCGGTGGTGGGTTTACTCAATGGCAGCGCCCGCCTCATGGCACAGAGTAATCAACCTTGGTTGACGCTGGTGCCAGTGACTGATGCCAAGAGCAGCTACAACGGCTTGTTAGTGCTGTTGTTCATGGCCTTCTCCGGCATTGTCTCTGCGCTGCTGATCCATCGTTTCGCCTCCGCCGTCGTGCGACGCGGCTCGGCCTGGGATTGTGGTTTCCCTGAAGCCAGCCCCACGACCCAATACACCGCTGGCAGCTTTGCGCAACCGATCCGCCGAGTGTTCGGCAGCGTGGTATTTCAGGCGCGGGAACGGGTATTCATGCCACCACCGGGTGATTCGCAACCGGCACGACTGGAAGTCGAGCTACACGATCCAGTCTGGGAGCGTGGCTATGCTCCGATCATCACGGCGGTGGTGGCGCTTTCCACGCGCTTCAACGCTTTTCAATATCTCACCATCCGTCGTTATCTGAGTCTGGTGTTCGGCGCGTTGGTATTGCTGCTATTGGGGATGGTGCTATGGCGCTGACTGTCGATCATGGAGTGCAGGGCTGCCAAATGTTGCTGACGCTGCTGTTGGCACCCCTACTCACCGGTTTTGTCCGCACGATCAAGGCGCGACTACTGCGTCGGCGTGGCCCATCCCTACTGCAGCCTTATCGCGATTTGCTCAAGTTGCTGCGCAAGGACGTGATTCTGGCTGATTCCGCTTCCTGGTTGTTTCGGGTGGCACCCTATCTGATCTTCGCCGCGATCTGGGTGGCGGCGTCGTTGGTGCCGACTTTCGCCAGCGGCCTGCCTTTCAGTTGGACTGCCGATTTGATTGCCATCGTCGCTTTGCTGGGGACCGCCCGCTTTTTTCTGGCGTTGGCCGGACTGGATGTCGGCACTAGCTTCGGCGGTATCGGTGCCAGCCGTGAGATGATGATCGCCTCGCTGGCCGAACCGGCGATGTTGATGATGGTATTCACCCTGTCGCTGTTGGTTGGTACCACTGAACTATCATCGGTCGCTCGTTTCATGCTCAATGCCCATGTTGGGCTGCGGGTATCACTGGCGTTGGCACTGTTGGCCTTGGTCATCGTAGCGATTGCCGAAAATGCGCGGATTCCGGTGGACAATCCGGCGACTCACCTGGAACTGACCATGGTGCATGAAGCGATGGTGCTGGAATATTCCGGCCGTCATCTGGCGCTGATCGAACTGGCCGCCTCTCTGAAATTACTGCTCTATCTATCGTTGTTGGCCTGCATCTTCACGCCTTGGGGCATGGCGACTGCGGGTGCGCACTTCATCGATTATCTGGTGGGTGTAGCTGCGTATCTACTCAAATTGGCGACGGGCGGGTTGCTGCTGGCGCTGTTTGAAACGAGTATCGCCAAGATGCGGGTGTTCCGAGTGGGCGAGTTCCTGGGAGCGGCGCTGATGCTGGGCTTACTCGGTACGTTGTTACTGTTCGTGTCCCGGAGCCTGTGATGCACGGCTTGGCGTTCGACATTGCGCATTTTCTGGCGGGTGGCATGGTGGTAGCGAGCTTCCTGCTGTTGTATCAATCCCGGTTGTATGCCCTGATCCGTATTTTCACGCTGCATTCGCTGCTGCTGGCGCTGGCGGTCGGGTGGCAGGCCCATATTCAGAGTGTGCCTCATCTGTACATTACGGCGGGAATCGCGCTGGTGTTCAAGGCGATCATCATTCCGGTTGCGCTCCTGCGTATCGTCCGCCAGCTTGGCATCCATCGTGCGCTGGAAACGGTGGGAGGAGTGGGGCGAGATATGCTGGCTGGCACCGGGCTGGTGGCCCTGGCGATTTTGGTGGTGTTGCCAGTAACGGCTACCGCCGATGCGCTGGCACGCGAAGATCTGGCCTTTGCGCTGGCGGTGGTGTTGTTGGGATTGTTGCTGATGGTGACCCGTCATAACGCGGTCAGTCTGGTGATCGGGTTCATGTCGCTGGAGAATGGCTTGGTGCTGGCCGCCACGGGTGCACGCGGCATGCCGCTGGTGGTGGAAATCAGCGTCGCTTTTTCGGTGTTGATCGCGCTGATCGTGATCGGCGTTTTTCTATTCCGCATCCGGGAGCGCTTCGATAGCGTGGATATGCAGGCGATGGATAGTTTTCGAGAGGAACGGCGGCGATGAATGGCGCGGATCTCGCCCTGGTGGCGGTGACGGCGCTGTTGAGCGTGCCGACCATTGCCGCGTTGGTACTGATGCGGGTGCCCGATTATCGGCTTGGCGCCAAGCTGAATGTGGGTGCAACCTTTCTTTGCCTGTTGTCCGCCGCCGCCCTGTTTCAAGTGCGGCCCGAGGCCAATCTCTACCTGCGGGTAGACGATTTCAATACCTATCTGATCGCGCTGAATAATTTCATCAGCTTTACCACCAGTCTATTCAGCGCGGGCTATATCGCCCACGAATTGGAAAGCGGGCGATTGAGTCCGCTGTATCTGCGCTTCTATCACGCGATGTATCAAGCCTTGTTGTTCGCCATGAACCTAGCGTTGCTGGCCAACAATATTGGCTTGCTGTGGGTAGCAATCGAGCTGGCGACGCTGATTACGGTGTTGATGGTCGGCCTCTACCGCACTCGCGCCGCGCTGGAGGCGGCCTGGAAGTATTTCATTCTCGGCAGCCTTGGCATTGCCTTGGCGCTGTTCGGGACCACTCTGGTGTATGTGGCGGCGCAACCGGTGATCGGACAGGGGTTGCCAGCCATGGCCTGGGATCGCTTGATCGCCCGCGCTGATGCTTTCGATCCTGCATTACTCAATCTCGCCTTCGTCTTCTTTTTGCTCGGCTACGGCACCAAGGCTGGTTTGGTACCGCTGCATGCGTGGCTGCCGGACGCGCATGCCGAAGGCCCCACACCGATCTCGGCGGTACTGTCTGGTTTGCTGCTGAACGTGGCGCTGTATGCGGTGCTGCGTTTCAAGATGCTGATGAGCGCCAATTCGTTAGCGCTAGCGCCGGGACCGTTGATGATCGGTTTGGGGTTGCTCTCCTTGCTGTTTGCCGGCTTGATGTTCTACCGTCGAGGTGACATGAAACGCCTGTTTGCCTACTCCTCCATCGAGCATATGGGCATCATGACTTTCGCTTTCGGCATGGGCGGGCCACTGGCCAATTTTGCTGGGCTGCTGCACATGGCCATGCATAGTCTCACCAAGTCGGCGATATTTTTTACTGTTGGTCATATCGCCCAAGTCAAAGGTACCCAGCGGATCTCGACCATTCGCGGTTTGACCATCACCCATCCGGCCCTCGGTTGGGGGTTGGTGGCGGGGGTGATCGCCATTGCTGGGATGCCACCGTTTGGCGTGTTCATGAGCGAATTTCTGGTGGTCAGTTCCACTTTTGTCCGCCAGCCCTGGCTGGCATTGCCGTTGGTGCTGGGATTGCTGTTGGCTTTTGGCACCCTGCTATGGCGGTTACACGGCGTGGCGTTCGGTCAGCCGGATAATGCCCCTTTCGTGCCAGTGCGGGCCAATACCTTAGCGACGACGGTGCATTTGCTGCTGGTGCTGGTTGCCGGGTTCTGGCTGCCCGTGCCGCTGGTGGATTGGCTCCGCCATATCGCGATGCTGCTAAATTGAGGGTGCTGGGATGAAAGCGAGCAACCCCAACCCGGCCTTATCGGCCGTGCTGAGAGCCGGTCAGCCGGTGACCGGACATCGGCCCTGGCCCCGATTCGTGGTAAATGTCGAAATCTGGAACACCTTGCTGGCTGGTTTGGCGAAAGGCCGTTGGAATCTGCTTGGCTTGTGGGCTGAGCCCAGCATGATTCATCTCGCAGTACATCAGGTTGAAAGTGAGACGCTCAGTGTTGCTAGCCTGCCCTGTCCGACCGGAACCTTTCCCTCGGTGGGGCGCTGGCATCCTCCAGCACAGCGTTTGGAACGCACTATCACCGATCTGGTCGGGTTGTTGCCGGATGCCAGCCCTGATCTGCGTCCCTGGCTGGATCATGGTCGCTGGCCGCACCGCTATCCGCTGGGTTCCTCGATCGCGCCGACCGAAGCGATGCCGCCTTATCCTTTTCTACCGGTAGAAGGTGAAAGCTTGCACCAGATTCCGGTGGGGCCGGTTCATGCGGGCATCATCGAACCGGGTCATTTCCGCTTTACCGCCAACGGTGAGGCGGTGGTCCGCTTGGAAGAACGGCTGGGCTATGTGCATAAGGGGATCGAGCGCTTGTTGAACGGCGCGCCGCTGGAGCGAGTAGCACGGCTGGTGGGGAGAGTTTCCGGTGATAGCACCGTAAGTTACGCTTGGGCTTTCGCTCGGGCAGTCGAGGCGGCCACAGCAACGGAGATTCCCGCTCGCGCCGCTTGGTTGCGGGCGCTGATGGCTGAGTTGGAGCGCTTGGCCAATCACTGCGGAGATATCGGTGCCATTTGCAACGATGCCGCGTTTGCCTTGATGCTGGCCCATTGTGCGGTATTACGCGAGCAAGTGCTGCGCGCCAGCGCCACCTGTTTCGGCCATCGTCTGCTGATGGATTGTGTGATTCCGGGGGGCGTGGCCGTCGATCTATCGGCAGATGGCGTGTCGCTGTTGCGCGCATTGATAGTGGAGATGCGCCGGGCATTTCCGCCTTTGATCAAGCTATACGACCATACTCCTTCGCTGCAAGACCGCACCGCGAATACCGGGACGCTCAATCCAATGTTGGCCCATCAGTTTGGTTGCGGTGGGGTGATTGGTCGCGCTGCCGGTCGTGCCTTCGACGCCCGCCGTCAGCCGGGTTATCCCCCCTATGACCAACTTGAGTTTACGGTGCCGACACGGCGCGAAAGCGATGTCAACGCTCGGGTGTGGGTTCGTATCCGCGAGGTGGAACAGAGCTTGGCCCTGATCGAGCAGATTTTGGAGCGATTACCATCGGGTCCGCTGTGTGAGGCGCTGAATCGGCCTGAGCAGGTGGTCGAGGGCATGGCGCTGATCGAGGGATTTCGTGGCGATATTCTGCTGTGGTTGCGCTTGGCCGCTGACGGTACGGTAGCGTGTTGCCACCCACGCGATCCCTCATGGTTCCAGTGGCCGCTGCTGGAAGCTGTGATTGAGGGCAACATCGTGGCGGACTTTCCCTTGTGCAATAAATCTTTCAACTGCTCGTATTCGGGCCACGATCTTTAGGCGTCCCATCATGCGCAAGCTACTGTTGCAAAATGTATGGCGGTCGCCGCTGACGCTTCCCGCTCCAGCGCCTTCCGCGCAAGCTCTGGCCGAATTAGGGGCGAAAGTCGATCAGCTTGCCCATCAACGACTGGGCCGCAGTCTGGCGATCCGCGAGGTGGACGCGGGTTCCTGTAACGGTTGCGAATTGGAGATCCACGCGCTGAATAACGCATTTTATGACCTGGAGCGTTTCGGTTTTCACTTCGTCGCATCGCCGCGCCATGCGGATGTGCTGCTGGTGACTGGGCCGGTGACGCACAACATGCGTGAGGCGTTGGAGCGTACTTATGCCGCCACACCTGATCCGAAATGGGTGGTCGCGGTGGGCGATTGCGGGCGAGATGGTGGGGTATTCGCTGGGAGTTATGCCTGTGTCGGTGGTGTGGCCGAGGTTATTCCGGTCGATCTACATATTCCCGGTTGTCCGCCGACGCCTTTGCAATTGCTCGAAGGCTTGCTGGCGTTGTTACAGGTTGCGTGAGCTGGTCGAGGAATTCCGTTCGTGAATCATGAGATTCCCTGTTTGCCTTATCCCAAAGGCAGCGTGCAATGATCAGCCTATCCACCACAAGCATCGATGTGGTGCATTATGCTGGGGGTACGGTTTGATCGACCAATACTTGCTGGTCGCACAGACCGTCTGAAAATGACTTGAAGAGGAGATCCGCCGATGCTGGTGTTACCTGACGATTTCGAACCCAGTCTGGTTCGCTCGCCGGTTGCCAGAGAGACCGCTTGGTGGTTCGTATTCGAGAACGGCGAATTACTGGTGCGCAGCGGAGAGGCGGGCATCGAGCTGCCAGCAGCGACCGATTGGCCGATCATCGACGGATCAGTCACCTGTCATCTGTATTTGGGAACACTGCGGGGTCGGCCCTGCCATGCCGTTGCGCTGATTGAAGCACAGTTGCCGCCGGGGATGAGGTTCGAGGGCTTGCGTGGTCTGTGGTCGCGGCTGGACGAATCCTTGTTGGGAGTGGCGGGCCACGCACTGCAACTGATCGAATGGGATCGCACGCACCAATACTGCGGTCGCTGCGGCACGCCGACCCAGCGCCGGGATGACGAACGCGCCCGATCTTGCGCATCTTGCGGGCTGATCGCTTATCCACGACTCTCACCGGTGGTCATGATGCGAATCGACCGTAACCGTGAGATTTTGTTAGCGCGTGCGGCGCGCTTTCCAGCGGGGATGTATAGTGTATTGGCCGGCTTTGTCGAAGCGGGTGAGACCCTGGAGCAGGCTATTCACCGCGAAGTAGCGGAGGAAGTGGGAGTGCGGGTGAAGAACTTACGCTATTTCGCGAGCCAGTCGTGGCCGTTTCCGCATTCCTTGATGATGGCATTCATTGCCGACTACGCTGGAGGCGAATTACGCGCCGATGAACAGGAAATTGTGGATGTCGGCTGGTTTAAGCCACAGAATCTGCCAGGATTACCTCATCCGATGAGCATGGCGCGACGTCTGATTGAGGATTTTGTGGAGCACGCCGGATAGGGCGCAAGCAAACTCTTGGAGATCTACGATGTTCAAGCGACCCAGTGAAACCGCCGTGACCGTCGTGATGGACCCTGATTCGGTGCGGGAACGAACCCGTTTTTCAGTCTTGTGGCAGCGCTGCCTGAGCGGTGGCCATGCACTGGCGGAAGCCGTTCATTCTCAACTGATTGCGTATTATGGGGAATCGCACCGTTACTATCATACTTTGGATCATATCCGACACTGTCTGAATGAATTTGATCAGGCGGTGGACCTGATGGACGACCCCAATACGGTCGAGATCGCGCTGTGGTTTCATGATGCGATTTACCAATCGGGTGCGACGGATAACGAACGGCGCAGCGCTGACCTGTTTCAGAAGTGGGCGAAAGGGCATGCCGAGACCGCATTTCGGCAGCAGGTGGACGATCTGATCATGGCCACGACCCATCGTGATGAGCCGGTCCACTGGGATCAGCGATTAATCGTCGATATCGATCTTTCCAGCTTTGGCTTGCCGTGGAAAGCGTTTGAGCGGAATAGCCGTCAGCTTCGCGCCGAGTGCGCCACTATCAGCGACGAGGTGTACTACTCAGGCCAATTACGTTTTTTATCATCTCTGCAAAGTCGTCCGACTTTTTTTTTGACGGAATTTTTTCAGCATCGTTACGAGCGAACCGCCCGTGACAACATTCGCTGGGTCATCGAAAATTTACAGGCGCGTGGTTACAGTTGAAGCCAGTTTAGACGTTATGATTTTTGAGGACGGGGCATGAATCTGAAATCGGATAATCCTAGTACTGCGAGGGAGGATCGGATGCCATCCGGCCAGAAAATCGTGGGCGCCGTTCTGTTCGCTGATATTTGCGGAAGTACGCGTCTGTTTGAAAAATATGGGGATTGGCAGGCACGGCAAATCGAAACGCAGGTACTGGACGCACTGATGTCGAGCACGGTCTCGCATGAAGGGGCAGTGATCAAAACCATCGGCGATGAAATCATGAGTTGGTTTCCGAATGCGCCGCATGCGGTGGATGCGGCCTGCGGGATGCATCGTGTGCTCAAGGAAGACAAAGAATTGGTTAAGTTAGGTATTGCTGTCAGGATCGGCTTACATTATGGGCCTGTCCTGATTGAGAAAGGTGATCTGTTCGGTGATGCGGTCAACGTCGCTGCGCGAATGGTTTCCCTGGCCAAGGCGGATCAGATCATCACCACACGGGAAACCGTGCGGCAGTTGCCGACTAATCCGGTTCGAACCATGCGCAATCTTGGCAGGTCGTGGGTACGCGGTAAGCAGGATGAGATGGATATCGTCGAGATCATTTGGCACGATTCCAGTGGCTTGACCCAGATCGTCATTGGCGGTCAGGAAGAACTGCGCAACCTGCTATTAGCCCGTCTGGTATTAGACTATCAGGGCCGGATCATCGAAGTAGTACCGAGTTCGCGGGCCTTTACCCTGGGGCGCGGCGAGGGCAACCACTTGGTGGTGGATCGGGATTTGGTATCTCGCAGCCACGCCGATATCGAATTCCGACAGGGCAAGTTCATTCTGGTTGACCATAGCACTAACGGTACCTATCTCCTGCTGGAAAATGGCGCTCGTTTTTTCGTGCGGCGTGAGGAGATCGCCTTGCACGATCAGGGCGTGATTTGTCTGGGACAGATGATCAGCAACGGTAACCCGGATCTGATCCGCTATAAGTGCATTCACAAATAAATGCCATCTGATCTGCCGGGGTTCGGTAGGCGATCTCACCTGCGAACCCCATGCACTTTGTGAGTCGTGAGTCACCGCCATCTCACGACACGGTATAGAACCACTTCTCAACCCGCTTAGGCGGCGGTGGAAAGTGTTTGCGCAATGGCGCGTTCAAGGCGAGCCAGTCCCTGTTCGATCAGTTCATCGGGAATGATCAGCGAGGGTGCCAGCCGGATCACGTCCGGTCCAGCCACTAATACCAGCAGCCCTTCTTCCAACGCCGCCTTGAGGAAATCGCGACTGCGTTCCCGCCAAGGTTCGGCCAGTTCGCAGCCGATCAGTAAACCTTGGCCGCGTAGCTCCCGAAATACCCCGAACTGCTGATTGATGCGCCGCAGTCCGGTCATGAACACCGTATGCTTGTGATGCACGCCAGCTAACAGTTCGGGATCACTGATGAGGTCAAGTGCCGCACCAGCGACCGCGCAGCCCAGCGGATTGCCACCGTAGGTCGTGCCGTGGCTGCCAGCACCGAGACTGGCAGCGATGGCGGCAGTGGTCAGCATGGCGCTGATCGGGAAGCCACCGCCCAAACCCTTGGCAGTAGTCAGAATATCGGGCGTCACCCCGTAGCCCATATAGGCATAAAGATGACCGGTACGGCCATTACCGCATTGCACCTCATCAAAGATCAGCAAGGCTTGGTGCTGGTTGCACTGTTCGCGCACCTCGCGCAGGAATTCCGGGGTGGCGCTGATGACCCCGCTTTCGCCCAAAATTGGCTCCAAAATCACTGCGCAGGTCCGCTCGGAAATCGCATGCTTGAAGGCAGCGATATCGTTGAACGGGACATGGGTGATGCCGGGCGGTAACGGCCCGAAGCCTTCGGTATATTTGGGGTGGCCACCGACGGAGACGGTAAACAAAGTGCGGCCATGGAAAGAAGGCGTGAAAGAGATGATCTCACGCTTCTCCGGCCCTGCGTGATCGAAGGCGAATTTACGGGCCAGCTTGAGTGCGGCTTCGTTCGCCTCAGCGCCAGAGTTGGCAAAAAATACCCGCTGGGCGAAAGTCAGTTCGCACAGCCGCCGGGCCAAATCAAGCGCCGGTTCGTTGGCCAGCATGTTACTGACGTGCCACAGTTTGTGCGCTTGTTCGGTCAGTGCTGCAACCAGTTTCGGATGGGCGTGGCCCAGCACGTTGACGGCGATGCCGCCTGCGAAATCGATGTATTCCCGGCCATCCTGGTCCCATAGACGGGAACCTTCGCCGCGCACTGGGATGATCGCCGCCGGGGCGTAGCTAGGGACCATGACTTCGTCGAATAGTGCGCGGGTGATGGGGGAGTTACTCATAGCAACAGTCCTGAAACAGAGTGGATGAAGAAAACGAATCTTAAAGTCATAGCATACTGATTTCATCAAGATCCGCAGACAAAAAACCCGTGTAATCCAGGTGTCGGGCTGGATCACATCTCGTTTCGGTGGTGGCAAGCACGGAGTACGATTGACGGAACCCTGATGATGACAGAATGATGGCTTTTTCGGTTTATAAGGACAGGCTGCATCACCGCAAGAATGGGTTTACGGCGACTGTCGCGGACGTGGGATTTGCTCGCCACGGCAAACGAGGTTAGATTGACCGCCTTTCCACCTTAATGACCATCGTCCATGTCCAAGATCACCAAAAGTATTTATCGGGTTCTCTTCGCCAACCAAGGCAAGCTATACGAACTATACGCCCGTGACATCCATCAGGACGAATTGTATGGCTTCATTGAGGTCGAGGAACTGATCTTTGGCGAGCATTCTACTGTGCTGATCAATCCTGCTGAGGAAAAGTTACAGAACGAATTCGCCGGAGTGAAACGTACCTTCATCCCGATCTATTCGGTAGTGCGGATCGATGAGGTGGAACGAGAAGGAGTCAGCAAGATCCGCATAGCAGAAGGCGGAGATAATGTGATGCCGTTTCCGCAACCTCTGGTTCCACCCGGTGGTGGACGTAGCAAAGACTGATCGAGCAAGAGGAGGCAGCGATGGAGCTAGCACCTTGGTGGGAAATGCTGTTGGGCGGAGTTATAGCGGTGTTGCTGATTCTGTGGTTTCGACCAGGGATCAAGGCATCGATTGAGCGTAGCCGTACCGCCAAGAAAGATTGGCCAGCGGTCTTGATCCCGCTGGCACTGGTGGTGGCTTTCGTGATCCTGTTGATTGGGTCGGTACGGAATTGAAGGATCGGATCAAGCCCGGTTTACTGGCGGGAATCGGCTCAGGGTATTGGAGATTATCGCGCAGTGCCCGCCGTTGGTGATGAGCGACGCGCCATCATCATGACCCCGCCAATCACGAGGGTGGACCCGAGCAGTTGGGTGATGCCTATCGGCTCGTTGAGCAGCCACCAAGCCAGCAGCAGAGTGACCACGGGTCCCAGGCTGCCGGTCAGCGCCACTGGGCCAGCACCGAGACGGCGGATAGCTTCCGATACCATCCATACCGGCAATACGGTCGAAAACAAGGCCATGCCCAGAGTCAGTGCATAGATCTGCCAGGGTTGATCGAGCACGGTGAATGAGCGCGCCAGCAGGAACTGGCCGATTGCTAGCAAGCAAGCGACGATGGATGCAAAGGCCGTGACGCGTACCGAGCCAAGCCGATTCACGACCCTGCCGTTGCCCAGCAGATAAAACGCGTAACAGAGGGCGCTACCAAAGATCAACGCGCCTCCAAGCACGATGTCTTGTCCCGTTCCCGCCACCCGTAAATCATGTGTCACGGCCAAGGCGATACCCGTGTAGCATAAGGCGAGTGCGCCGAGCATGCGGCGGGTGATCGGTTGGCCGAACAACAGCGCCCCAAGGATGACGACCAGGGTTGGATAGACGAACAGAATGAGCCGTTCGAGCGCGGCGCTGATGTAGCGCAAGCCCAAGAAATCCAGATAACTGGCCAGATAGTAGCCAAGCAATCCGAGCCCAAACAGCCATATGCCATCACGTGGGGTCAGCGCGGTGGATGCACGGCGGTTGCTGATCCAGGCCATGACGATGAAAAATGGCAAGCTGAATACCATGCGTAAGGCCAGCAGGGTTTCCGCATCTACTCCTACTCCATGTTGGTAAGCCAGCTTGACCAGAATGGCTTTGACAGAAAAGCCAATCGCGCCCAGTGTGGCATAGAACAATCCGATGCGGTCGGGAACGGACGCAGGAGTGATTGGGGGCGGGTCGGCGCGTGGGATCACATTCATTTGTTTGGTCGCGTGATATTCAAGAAGCTCACACTTCGCCCAAATCGATTTGATTTCGAGCGATGTCCGTGAAAAGGTATCCAGGTTTATCCCACTCGTGAGAATCTAGCACTATGCGACTCCTCTCTTCCGCCGGTCAACAGGCCGTCAATGATCTTGCGCAACGTTATGGCTTCAGTCCCGAAGCTGTATTGAGTTTGCTCGATGCCGTTATTCAGGGGCAGGGCAGCATGGCGCAGTTCAACCATCCAGAATTCGGTGGCTCCGGCCAGTGGATGCAGGGAGGCATGCTCATGCTTTCTGACATGTTCAACAACGCCCTGAAAGGCCGTGTCGATGGCTTGTGCAACGAGCTATCTGCCCTGATACAAAACCAACCCGACTTGATCCGCAGCGGCAGTTTTCAGTCGCAGAGCCAGGGTGGTGGTGGTTTCAGCACGCAAAGCAATTACTCGGATTACTCGGGTAACCAGCAACAGCAGAATGGAAGTGGACCGGTTGGGGCAGTCAGCTTGTTCGTTCCCAACACTGCCGGTTCCTCCGGCGACTGGTGGGGTCCAGACTTGCGTTGGCCCACCAGTACCGGTGCACAGAACGGGGTACGATACGCCTACTTCGCCCAGGCCCGCCGCTTGGCGATTGAGGTCGGTGGTCGAGTGACCATTTACGACACGCTGGATCATCAGATTGGCGGGTTCTCGCAGCAACAGGGCTACGGTGGATCACTGACTTTTTCCAGCCAGTATGGGCTGGTTGATGTGGCCAGTCTGCCGGTACTGTCGGTCGATGGTCAGGCTCCATGGTCCCCCACACCGGATAGGACACCCAATCCAATGCCGCAGTCACCTCCCACCGAGATGCCATCACCACAAGCACCGCAAGGTAGCCAAGTACCACCGCAAGGCGCCCAGAGCGATGTGATTGCTCTCATTGAGCGGCTTGCCGATCTGCATGCCAAGGGGATCGTCAGCGCCGAAGAGTTTTCCACCAAGAAGGCGGAATTACTCAGTCGGCTCTAAACGGCTCTAAAAAACATGATCTCCAGCGCCTCGTCGCCGCCAAAATTGAGTTAGTAAAGCACTTGCGCCGAACGGATCTCATTACTGCGTAAGGACAAAGTCACACTACCGCCGGATTTATTAATTTTGATTTTGATGCCCTCTTTCGAGACCATTTCCAACAGCCCTCGGAAGGTAGCACCGGTAGTGGTTTCCAACTTGGCGATCTTGCCGATATGTTGATCCAACGCTCCGACTGGGATCGAATGGTAGTTCTTTTGGATGATGACGACCTGTTCGGTGGGAGCGGCTGGCGCGAGTTTCTCTATCTCTTTTTCCGGTATCATTTGGGTGTTCAGAGCATGGGCAATCTTGGCGTTGTCCCAATTCACTGACAGATCGGTCACTGTTTCATTATTGACCTGCATTTTTAACCCCAGCAGCTTGATGACGTCTTCGGTGGCGTAATGCTGAAGATCGGTGGGGTCGATGGGGGCAGGGGGCGTAGCGGTGAGGCTGAGTCGACCGCCCACATTCAGAAATTGTCGGTATGCCGTAATTAGTCCCGGACCAAGATCGATGCCATTGGCGTGCAGGCGTGCGACCAGTAGCCGTACATGATCGGCGAGGTAGTCATCGACAGTTTTGCCCGCTTTGGCAGCGCAATAGTCGTTACGACGTTGATTGAAACCGTCATCCTGAAAAGCCAGATCTAGGCTGGCCAGTCGGGGCTTTTCTTGGTTAGCCAGCGCTATGATGGAGGACACGGGACCGGAAAGGGCTAGGCTGATGCTCATGTTTAGCGTTGCCCAGTTCCGGGTATAGTTGTCCACCTGAAATGTCAAGATGTTGTGTGCAGCGTCGAAACGATAACCGATTTCGGCGTTGCCGACGAAGCGGTCGTAACCCATCTCCTGCCATTCGGTACTGGCGAGATGCGCGACTTGTCCACACCCTAATGCATCCAGATCCTCGAACGGAGTTCTCTGGTGGATCGAGGACGAAGAAGAGCCAAGCAAGTCGCCCTGTAAGGAAAGCTCCAATTCACGCATCGACAGCGACAAAGCCTGGGGTGGTTCGCCCTGGCGCAGTTGCCAATACGTTTTCAGTAGTTCCAGTATGTTGGGAGCCTTGAGCTGGAGTGCGCCGATGGTGATGACATCATTCATCGTGTGGGGCGTGATTCGAAGCCGGTTGATACCGAGCGAGCCGGTCGGTGAGATCTCAATACCGCCATAACTGATTTCAGCGAACGGCTTGGCGAGCATGACGAATTGATCGACTCGCTGTTTGGTGTCGTACCACAGGTAGCCTCCCACCCCACCAGCGATCAAAATCAAAAAGATGAGAAGAGTGGCCACGAATTTCATCAGCTTGCGCATGACGGATACCTTGCGGGTTACGAGTTGTAGGTTGTGGGGTGTAGGTTATGAGAGGCACGATGACTGTTGCACGGCGATGCAATGATACTACGTCGATACTACGCCGTGACTGGATCGCTTGTTGAACGGCATGTGGCTGGGGTGTCGGACGGTGTGCAACCGGTTTGTTCAGCGGGGGCCATTTGTTAAGCTTGCAAGGGCCCTGCCGGCGTATAGGCCGGGATTGGCTATCGCCATCTAACAGAGAAGGTTGTCCATGAATTTCGCGCAAATCGCTCTACAGATTCCGACCCTGCTGTTGCCAAGGGCGGACATTGATCTTCATCGCTGGGCCGTAGTCGCGTGTGATCAATACACTTCGCAGCCAGAGTATTGGCGTCAGGTCGAAGCGCTGGTGGGTGAAGCACCTTCCACCCTGCGCTTGATTCTGCCGGAAGTTTATCTGGGTGCCGCTGACGAGGCCGAGCGGATTCGAGCCATTCAGGAAACCATGCGTCATTATCTGGCCGAGGGCGTGCTACTGCCGCAAACACCGGATCTGACGCTGGTGGAGCGAGAGACGACCCGTGGCCGGGCGCGACGGGGTCTGATCGTAGCCCTGGATTTGGAGCATTACGATTTCAACCCCGGTGCCAAGACCTTGATTCGCCCAACCGAGGGCACCATTTTGGATCGTCTGCCGCCGCGCGCACGGGTGCGTGAAGGCGCGCTCCTGGAACTGCCACATGTCATGGTGTTGATCGACGATCCGCAGCGACTGGTCATCGATCCATTGTTCTCCGAACCACTGGAGCCGCTGTACGATGTTTCTTTGATGCTGAGCGGTGGCCGGGCGCGTGGTTGGCGACTACGCAATCCGCTGTTGATGCAGTGGGTTGTCGAGCATCTGACCCGATTGGCTGATCCGGCGCTGTTCGCTGAGCGTTACCAAGTCGCCACTGATGAACCGGTTCTGCTTTATGCCATGGGCGATGGTAACCACTCTTTCGCCACGGCCAAGCTGGTCTGGGAGCAGATCAAACGCGCCGCGCCCGATCCGGCAGCGATCATGAACCATCCGGCTCGTCACGCGCTGGCCGAAGTGGTCAACCTGCACGATGAGGGCCTGGAATTCGAGGCGATCCATCGAGTGGCGTTCGGGATAAATGTGGAACAGTTGCTGGTAGCGCTGGCGGCGTTTTGTCAGGAACAAGGTGCCTCGCTGACGGTGATCGAAAGCCCGACTTGGGATGCAGCGCGACAAAGTTGGGCGGAAATGGTGGGATCGGATCGGCATGTGATCGCCTTTGTCGCGGAAGGACGTTATGGCGTGCTGGTGATCGAGCGGCCACGTCTGACCTTGGCGGTGGCGAGCTTGCAAGCCTTTCTGGATGCGTATCTGGCCAAGCAGGCTGGTGCCCGGCTGGATTACATTCACGGCGAGGACACTCTGGAGCAACTCGGCGCCCAGCCTGGCAATATCGGCTTCTACCTACCCGCTTTGGCCAAAGACGATTTCTTCCGCACCATCATCCGTGACGGTGCTTTGCCACGTAAAACCTTTTCGATGGGCGAGGCCGACGAGAAGCGGTTTTATCTGGAATGTCGGCAGATCGCGCCCTGAGCGCGGGAGTGAAGCACAAAGCATCCATACAATGAATGGCATTCCCGCGAAAGCGGGAATCCAGGGAGCTTTGGGTGCTGTCGATTTTGGACTCCCGCCTACGCGGGAGTGACGATCTAAGTGTATTGATGGATAGATGAACGTCATTCCCGCGAAAGCGGGAATCCAGGGAGCTTTGGGTGCTGTCGATTTTGGACTCCCGCCTACGTGGAAGTGACGAGCGATGTTGTGCGGGTAATCTTAATGAACGTCATTCCCGCGAAAGCGGGAATCCAGAAGGTTTTGAGGCTCTGCGTGTCATCGATTCTGGACTCCCGCCTACGCGGGAGTGACGATCTAAGTGTATTGATGGGTAGATGAACGTCATTCCCGCGAAAGCGGGAATCCAGAAGGTTTTGAGGCTCTGCGTGTTATCGATCTCGTGTATTGATGGGTAATCGGCAGGATTAAATGATGAGGGATTGGAAATGTCCGGGACTTTGGACTTAAGCCTGATCCGCAATATCGGCGTCGCCGCTCATGTGGATGCGGGTAAGACTACCTTGACCGAGCGGATGCTGTACTACGCCGGTGTTTCTCACAAGATCGGCGAAGTCCACGAAGGCGCGGCGCACATGGACTACATGGTCGAAGAGCAGGAGCACGGCATTACCATCACCGCTGCTGTGACCAAACTCCCTTGGCGGGATCATCTGATTCAGTTGGTCGATACGCCGGGCCATGTCGATTTCACTATCGAGGTCGAGCGCTCGATGCGGGTTCTTGATGGCTGCGTGATCGTCCTAGACGGTGTGCGCGGGGTGGAGCCGCAGACCGAAACCGTCTGGCGCCAGCGCACCCGTTTTCTCCTGCCATCGCTGTTTTTCATCAATAAACTGGACCGGCCCGGTGCCGATTTTGGTCGGGCGTTAGCAACGGTGCGTGATCGCCTGGGAGCGGAACCGGTCGCGGTAACGGTGCCGTTGCCCGACTACGACGGCACGGTGGTGCATCTGATCGAACGTACTCGGCTGCGTTTTGTCGGCGAGCGTGGCGAGCAGGTCGAAATCACGCCTTGCGATGCCGAAACCTGGGAGCAGATGCGGCCTTGGCGGGAAAGCCTGCTGTTAGCAGCAGCGGAGATGGATGAGGCGCTAGCCGAGCTGGTATTGACCGAGCAAGAACCGGAACCGGCGGCGGTGTGGGCAGCACTGCGCCAAGCCACGCTGGCGGGTAAGGCTTATCCCTGTTTTGCGGGCAGTGCCCTGCGTAATCAGGGTGTACAGCCGCTGCTGGATGGAGTGGTGCGACTGTTGCCCTCTCCACTCGAACGGCCACCGAGCCGGGCGCAACGACCCGACGGCAGCGAAGAACTGGTGGTGATGGACCCGGATGGACCGTTGGCGGCACTGGTGTTCAAGGTGCAGATGTGGGAAGGCCGCCGCCATGTATTCGCCCGCTTGTATCGGGGCACCTTGCGACCGGGCGACGAGGTGATGATTCCCGGTCACGATGGTAGCTCGCGTCAGGAACGGGCGGCGCGGTTATTCGACGTAGACGCCAATCACAAAGCGCGCTTGGAGCAAGTGACCGCCGGACAGATCGTGCTCCTGGCTGGACTACGTTGGGCCACCACTGGCGATACCTTGTGCGCGCCCGGCCATCCGCTGTGGTTGGAGCGTATCGAGACCCGTGAGCCGGTGCTGGGGTTAGCGATTGAGCCACAGTCCAGTTCCGAAGAAGAAAAGTTATTGGAAGCGCTGGACAAATTGCAGCAGGAAGATCCAACCCTGCGGGTCGAGGAAAATCCGGAGACCGGCCAGCGTGTACTGCGCGGCATGGGCGAGTTGCATCTACAGATCGCTGGTGAGCGGTTGCGGCGAGAATTCCATGTCAATATTCGAGTCGGTCAACCCGATGTGGTGCTGCGCGAAACCATTGCTCAGGCGGCCGAAGCGAACAGTCTGTTTCATCGCGTGATCGAGCAGCCCGATGGCAAGAAGCTGGAGCTGAAGGCATGGGCACGGGTGGCGGTGGAGCCGCTGCCACGCGGGGCTGGGGTAACCATTATTGCCGAACCTCGCCTGAAGCCGGAAGGGATCGAACTGCACCCAGCTCAGCAGGAGGCCATCACTGGCGCTGCCGAAGATGTGTTGGCCAACGGCCCGGTGACCGGTGCGCCCTTACAGGATCTGACAGTGCGGGTGGTCGAAGTGGAGTTATTCGGTGCGCTGTCTGATCCACGGACGCTGCGGGTGGCGGTGGCCGAGGCGGCGCGTAAGGCGCTGGCTCAGGCTGGAGGATTGGTACTGCGACCGATCATGACGACTGAGGTGGTGGTACC
>JACSSB010000164.1 GCA_014879435.1 Phycisphaerales bacterium | reverse complement strand
CGGTGAAACAGAAAACCCTGATAGTGATGTCAGGAATCTCCGTCGTTTACGACGGGGAGGATGTCAAGAGCGTGTTCCGTTCTTGTCCAAAGTTTCTCGCGTCAGTTCGGCCACTCCGGCCAGGGTGCCGATCAGCCCTGAAGTGTCCAACGGCATCAGCAGGACTTTTTGGTTCGGTGCTACCGCTAGTTTTCCTATCGCTTCCACGTATTTCTGAGCCACAAAGTAATTGATAGCCTGCACATCACCTTTACTGATCGCTTCCGACAGCATCAAGGTAGCGCGTGCTTCGGCCTGAGCCAGCCGCTCACGGGCTTCGGCATCGCGGAAGGCAGATTCCTTGCGTCCATCCGCTTCTAGGATCGCAGCCTGTTTTCTTCCTTCCGCTTCTAGGATCGCGGCTTGGCGCTCACCTTCGGCGGTTAGGATTGCCGCCCGCTTATCGCGTTCAGCTTTCATTTGTCGTGCCATTGAATCCACCAAATCCTTCGGTGGGGCAATATTTTTGATTTCGATACGCGTGACCTTGATTCCCCACGGTGTTGTGGCTTCATCGACCACGGTTAGCAAGCGGGCATTGATCTCGTCACGTTTGGAGAGCAACTCATCCAGATCCATCGAACCCATGACCGTGCGGATATTGGTCATGGTGAGATTAAGCGTGGCAAATTCCAGATGATTGACTTCGTAGGCAGCCTTAGCGGCATCTAACACTTGATAAAACACCACGCCGTCCACTTGAACCATGGCATTGTCTTTGGTGATGATTTCCTGTGAAGGAACATCCAGCACCGTTTCCATCATATTGATTTTGTGGCCGACACGGTCGATCAGCGGAATGATGAGATTCATTCCAGGGCGCAAGGTTTGGGTATAGCGGCCAAAGCGTTCAACCGTGTATTCCATGCCTTGCGGTACGGGTTTGACACCTAGAAATATCAGGATGACCGCCAGCACGACTACTGCTACAAATACGGAAAAGCCTTCCAACATGATGATCTTCTCCAGGGTGAAGGTTACAGATGAACGATGAGTCGTCATTATTCATCTTTGATCAGCCCGGAGCGAGCATCCACCATCACATACAGCGGTTGATCTTGCTGGTTCCAGGCCACTACCTGCCAGCAGGTTACGCCGTGCCCGTTTACGTAAAGTGAGGCCGAATCCAGGGTGAACGCAGCAGTTTGCGTGGCCAACGCCGCTTTAGCGGTCGGTAATACATGGTCAAGATCATGCGGCCAGGTTTCCAGTACCAGTGGGGTCAGGGATGGAGTAGCGGTCAGATCGTCCCACTCGGCTGGATCGGTTGCCTGCTCGCATTCCCGCTCCATGGCGGTGAGTACGAGCTGATGCGCGGTCAGATCGATCAGGATGTCGAAGCTGTACTGGCGTCGAAGGCGTCGTTGCGCTTGATCTTCGCAGCCACGGAAGGAGTAGCGCAATTCCCGGATCTTCGTTGTACCTTCGGGGCCGCCGTCCAGTTCTACTACCACCGCTTCCAGCACCGCGTGCGGAGCACTGCGTTGCGCCAAGGGTTGTACCTGGTCGTAACCAGCGCGAGCGGTGGTGATCGTGATGCCTTCCGGTAGCGGCTGACACTCGACTTGAATGGCGGCAGCGTTACCCATAAAAGCGCAAGCATCGATCCCATGACGAGCAAGCAGGCGACAGGCATGGCGGTCAGCGGCGCGTAGATACAGACTGCGCAGTGGCCAAGATTGGCGCCAGACGCCTACCAGTGCCGCCCAGGGTCGTAGTCGAACCACATCAGGAGCGTTCCGATCTTTTTTCAACCAGCCGCTCGCAATCAGGGCCTGGATTTCGTGGTTGTAATAATCGATCAGTCGATCAGCGGGATCATCAAGGGCCTGAGCGACTGACTGCAGATCCACCGCTTGTGCCAGAGCAGTCAGTAGTGTGCCATGCAGGGCATAGAGTGCGCGTGGGTCCCAGACATCCTTCAGTTGCAGTCGTGCCATATAGGCGGGTGTAGGCAGACTGTAGGGCATATTCAAATTATTGGTGATCAGCATCCGACCATCTTGCAGCTGAGTCGAGAACTCGACGAAGTGATGTGGTCGATGAGGTTTGGCGGTGAACTGGATGTGAGCGATTAGCGCAGTACTGCCTTGCTGTGGCTGTGCCAGTAGCCGCAACCACAGCCGAACCCCTGGGATCAGATCCTCGTTACGGAAATCGGCGCAGTGAACGAAACCAGCGGCGGTCAGCGATGCGGTGGTATCGGTGAACAGGAGCCAGGCTGCATCGGGCAACTCCGTTTCCTGGATCGGGCTAAGGTGGGGTCGTAACGGTAGGCGCACACGCCACAAAGCCTGTGGTGTTCTGAGCAGCAATTGCAGCAGCAGGGCGGCGGGAGCGATCAACCACTTAAACAAGCGGATCAGCAAGACCAAGGCATACGATGGCAGCAGGACGGCAATACCTAACAGGAATAGCAAATAGCGACGCATCAGCTGATCCTCGGCTTAGCGGTCGTCGTCCAGACGGCCAAGGTTGAAGAATATGCCTTCGCTCCAGACGCCATAATCACGGCTGTTATCGTCTGCCTGTCGCTCCTCGCCCAATTCAACCAATTCCAGGAATACCGCACGGCTCAGTAGGGCGCGCAATCGGCCGCGCACATGGATGTAGGGCCTGGGTTCGCCACTGGAAGTACGGTATTCGACTGTTAGAGGATGATCGGGGCCAGCGCTGATCGAGTCGTCCAGATTGGTAGTGAAAATGAGCTGTTGTTCATGACCGGTACCGACGGCATCCAGCCGCACTGCCAAAAACGGAGCATCGTCTACTTGAATCCGCCATTTTTCCACTGGTGTGACCAGATAATGCTGACCGTCTGGATCACAGCGCAAGATAGAGGCGAAAAGCCGAACCAAAGATGCACGCTGGATACGGTCGCCTTCGTGGTACCAAGTGCCGTCACGAGCGATGCGTAGATCCATCTCGCCATTTAGTGGAGGGTTCCAGCGTTCCACTGGAGGAAGTGAAGGCGTGGCTGATACTTGGGAAGCTAAGGCTTGTGGATCTGCTGTAGTGCGGCGCATGAATTTTAGGGGTGATCAAGGTACGGTTTTTGGTCGTTTCCCCTCATTATGAATGATGGACCGCCAAGCGGTGAACCTTGTTTTGTCCCTTAGGCCAACCAAAATGCGCGCGCCGCCTTCCCCAATGGGAAAAGGCGGCGCGAGTGATTCCTTATTATATAGGAGGAGGGATGCGACTTATCTTAACCCTCGACGGTGACCCGCTGCATATTACGATAGATACGGATGACCTTGTCAGGGAAGGAGGAACGCTTGCCCAAACTGCCGTTGTAGTTGAGTAGGGCGCGACGCAGATTGCCGGAGTGATCTTCGAGATATTCCACCAGGATTTGTGAGCCGGTATGGATATTCTTAGCCGGATCGAATAGGGCGGGAGTACCACCAATTTCTTGAATCTTGCCCTTGTGAGAGCGCGGTAACACCTGCATCAGACCGCGAGCGCCAACCCGACTCACGGCTCGCTCCTTAAACATCGATTCGACAGCGATGATGGCAAGGATCAGTTCTGGGTCCACATCATGGCGTTTGCCACTGCGGATCGCTTCACGAACAATCTTTTGGGCCTTCTGTTCAGGAACCTGATACTTGCTCTGGAGATGTTGGGAAAGCTGAGCAACTTTTTTCTGGTCAGCCGGTTTGATATCAGCGGTATTACCGCTATCAGCCTTGGGGTCGATGTTAGAAGTCTGATCGACCGCTGTGGTAGATGAACCCTCGCCACGG
>JACSSB010000231.1 GCA_014879435.1 Phycisphaerales bacterium | reverse complement strand
TGCTGCTGAAGAGTCTCAAAGCTCTATACTTGCCCGCGAATATCGTCCCAAAACTAGGAGCTTTGTCATGAGTCGGATTCACAAAAAACTGTGGCCCATGCTGTTATTCGGATTAAGCTTGATGCCGTTTCCGCTCGCTTGGGCCGGGGATATCATCCTGATGGTTGAGGAACCACGCAGTAGCGAGACTTATTCCGGCGTGGCGAACTTACGTGGTTGGGCAGTGAGTTCGGTGGGCATTGATCGGATCGAGCTTTATGTAGACGGCATCTTGCACAGTTCCATTCCTACGGGCGGTCAGCGCACTGATGTAGGAGACACCTACCCCAGTTATCCCGATTCCGCCACCTCCGGGTTTTCGATGGCCTTCAATTATTCCGGCCTACTGTTCGGCGCGCATTCCATGCTGATTCGGGCGGTGGATACGGGTGGGGCGACTCAGGACGCGGAGGTCAGCTTTTACGTGACTCGCTTTGCCAACTCCTATATTTCCGATCCGACTAAGATCAGCCTGAGCAATGCGTCTACGACAATCGATACTGCCCGGTCATTTTTGCTGAAAAACGTGGTTGTCGATGGCAAAAATTACAATCTGCGACTGGAATGGCGGACGGAAGCTCAGGATTTTGCTATCACCCGGATCACTCAGACCAGTGATTCATCGACGGATAATTACAGTGGTACTTATCGCTCTCAAGCCACATTAACCAGTAATAGCTGTCCGTTTTCAGTAAGTCAGCAAGTGAGTAGCTTGTTGACGCTGACGCAAGATGGTACCGCCTTGAGCGGTACGGAAAATTCGGGCGGTACTTTGACCGTGACTGGAACGCTCGATTCGCAAGGCGGTTTTGTTTTGCGGTCGGAGCGCTTGGTACAGTCGCAGTCGGCGAATTGTCGAGGCGAGGCATACTATGTCTATCAGGGTAGCTTTCCAAATCAGACGGTGACCATCACTACATATCGCGAATATTTTGGAAGTTGTCCTTATTACAATTGCTCGTCGGCCTATCAGGGAAGCACTGTCAAGAATTGATCTCTAGATCCCGCCCGAATTTGAGAGTTCGGGCGGTGAATGTCAGTACTGCCTTTGCCGTCATCCCCGCGCAGGTGGAGATCCAGATATACGTTGGCTACTGGATTCCCGCTTACGCGGGAATGACGATGATGCCCCAACTTTGCCGTCATCCCCGCGCAGGCGGGGATCCAGTAAGATGAGCGCATGAAAAAATCAGGTGTTTCCTGGGCGCTCGTACTGGTAATGGGGCTACTCGCGGCCGGTGGTTTTGGTGGGTGGCGGTGGTTCGGTCCGATGCCTGTAGCCGTCACCTATCCGACCGAAGGTCCAGCAGTGCGGGCAGCCTATGCCACCGGGACTGTGGAACCGAGCGTCATGCTGCCAATCGCGCCGCGCAACCCCGGTCGCTTGATGGAACTCAACACCGACGAAGGTGACTGGGTTCGCAAGGATCAAGTGCTGGCGCGCTTGGAAGATGCCGACTTGCAGCGCTCGGTCGATGAATTGGAAGCACGCGCCCATTTCGCAAAATCACAGTTCGACCGCGCCCAAACACTGTATGAGCGTAAATTGGGTTCGCTGCTCGAACGCGACCAGGCACGATCCGAATGGCAAGCGGGGGAGGCAGCTCTGGCGCGGGCGCGCACCTTGCGCGGCTTCATGACCTTGAGCGCACCGGCTGATGGTCAGATCCTGCAACGCGATGGCGAGATCGGGCAATTGATCCCCGCCAACCAGCCGATCTTCTATTTTTCCTGTTGTGCTCCCTTGCGGATCGAAGCCGAGGTCGATGAGGAAGATATCCTGTTGGTGCGACCCGGACAGCGCACGCTAATCCACGCTCCCGCGCTGCCGGATCGGGTGTTGGAAGGGAAGGTGAGCGAAATCACTCCAAAGGGTAATCCGGTGACCCGCAGCTATCGGGTACGGATCGCTCTGGAAAGTGATACCCCGTTGCGGATCGGAATGACGGTCGAGATCAACATCGTGGTGGAGCAACGGGAGCATGCTTTGTTGGTGCCCTCGACTGCGGTGATCGATGACCATGTTTGGATCTTGCAAGACGGTCGCTTATCGCGGCGGGCGGTAGTCACCGGGATCAAGGGTCCATTGAACACCGAGATCCAGTCTGGCTTGAGTAACAGTGATCGCGTGGTGATCCGTCCCTCTCCCGAGCTGGAAGAAGGGCACCGCGCCCGCGCCACGACCGAATAAGCAAGCCATGTCGATTCAGCTATCCATCGCTGTGACCCAATTGATCAGCCGTCGCCGACCGACTTTGGTTTCGCTGGGAGGCATCGCGCTGGGTGTGGCGTTCTTTCTGGCGGTGTCTTCGTTGATGCGCGGTTCCGAGCGGGATTTCATCACACGCTTGATCGACAACAGCCCGCACATCACCGTTTCTGACGAGTATCGCAAGGCCCAGCCGCAGCCAGTGAATACGCTGTGGCCGAATGCTGCAATTGAGCTGCGACGAGTCAAGCCGTTGACCGAAGTGCGTGGGATTCGCGGTCATGCCCAGAAACTTGCGTTCATCGAGACCTTGCCGAGCCTACGTGTTGCGCCGGTGTTGGTGGGTTCGGTGGTGTTGAGCTTCGCTGGCCGTAACGAAGGTGTCACTCTCAACGGTGTCGTTCCGGCGAAGATGAAAGGAGTGTCCACCATTGAGGAAAAGATGCGCGAGGGCTCCTTGGAGGCGCTGACCACCAATCCGAATGGCCTGATTATCGGCGAGGGGTTAGCCAAAAAGTTCGGTCTGAGCATGGGCAATATGGTGAACGCCGCTTCACCGAATGGGGAAGTGCGTACCCTGAAAGTGGTTGGCATCTTTCGCACCGGTAACGCCAGTTACGATGAGAATCAGACCTTCGCTTTGCTCAAGCGGGTGCAAGGTTTACTGGATCGAGCCAACCGGGTGAATCGCTTCATCATTCAGCTCGACGATCCCTATGCTGCCCGCGAAGTGGCCACCGTTATCGAGCGGCAGATCGGTTATAAGGCGGTGTCCTGGCAGGAATCGGCTGAAGATCTGATGAGCGTGTTGTTGGTGCGCAATCTGATCATGTACAGCGTGGTTTCGGCGATCCTGGTGGTGGCTTCGTTCGGGATCTACAACACCATTTCCACCATCGTTATGGAAAAAATCCAGGATATCGCCATTCTCAAGTCGATGGGTTTCCATGCTCGTGATATTCGTCACATTTTCTTGGCCGAGGGACTGATTCTCGGTGTGCTCGGTAGTCTGTTTGGGGTGTCGCTGGGTCTGGGGCTGATGTGGCTGTTGGCCCAGGTCGAAATCAAGCCGCCCGGTGCCAGCGAGCTGGTGCATTTACCGATCTACTGGGGTTGGGAACAGTATGGATTGGCGGCGGGTTTCGCTTTGGCTTCGGCGATAGGAGCCGCCTATTTGCCAGCGCGCAAAGCCGGGCGGGTGCAGCCGGTGGCGATTCTGCGAGGTTTGGCGTGACCCCGATTCTGGTGACCGAGCGGCTGGGACGGGTGTTGGCTGGCGAGGTGCCGGTTACTTTGCTGCGTGACATCGATTTAGAAGTGAATCGCGGCGAATTTCTGGCCATCATGGGGCCGTCCGGGTCCGGTAAGTCCTCCTTGTTGTATCTGCTGGGTTTACTCGATACCCCGACTTCCGGTCGGATTGTGCTGGATGGGCAGGATACCTCCGGTTTTGGCGAGGATGAGTTGGCAGAAACCCGGCTCCGCAAGTTGGGATTCGTATTTCAGTTTCATTTCCTGCTGGCCGAATTTTCGGTGCTGGATAATGT